>CAIPJU010000320.1 GCA_903865465.1 uncultured Bacteroidota bacterium | reverse complement strand
TAAAGGTTACAAATCGGTTGAGGTGCCAATAACTAAATCGAGAGTTTACAATGTAACACTAGAGCAATAGTTAATTGATATTTTATAATAAATAATGTTGAGTAATGATGGGGTAATATGTTGAATTATTGATATTTATTCAGAGTTCTTGGTCTGATTTCCATCAAAAAAACAACAATATTTCCTTCATTATTGGAAAAAAACAATTGATAATTTATATTTGCAGATCATAAATCTTAAACCTAAACAAATCGACAGAAAATGAGTAAACAAGGAAGTTCGTTCAAAGATGCGTTGCAGAACGCTTTTGCAACAAGTGCTATTTTAATAGCTTTTATCATTGCCTATATTTTGTTCACACAAGTAATGGGTAATCCAGTAAACTTTCAGGGCGGAAACCCAAAAGGTTCTCCAATAGAAGGTAACTTTTTAGGAATCATTTACAAAGGTGGTTACATTGTGCCTATTCTTATGACCTGTGTTCTTTCACTTATCATCTTCATCTTCGAAAGAGCTATTACACTCTCCAGGGCAAAAGGTAAAGGCAGAATCAACACTTTTGTCAGCACTCTTCAGACTCTTCTTGGTGAAGATAAAATTGAAGAAGCTATGGAAGCATGCGACAACCAGAAAGGTTCACTTGCAAATGTTATGAAAGCAGGCCTTACCCGTTATCGTGACCTTCAGAAAGATAAGGAACTTGAAAAAGACCAGAAAATCCTTTCTATTCAGAAATCATTCGAAGAAGCTACAGCTCTTGAGCTCCCTATGCTTTCAAAGAACATGGTTATCTTCTCAACACTTGCTTCTATTTCAGTGTTGATCGGTCTTATCGGTACAGTTCTTGGTATGATCCGTGCTTTTGCTGCTCTTGCTCAGTCAGGCGCTCCTGATGCTCTTGCTCTTGCAACCGGTATCTCAGAAGCTCTTGTAAATACAGCATTCGGTATCACAGGATCTACTCTCTCAATTATTGCTTTCAACTTTTTCTCATCAACAATCGATTCTTATACATTTAAGATTGACGAAGCCGGTTTCAGTCTTACACAGAACTTCGCTGCTTCATTGAAAACTAATTAAGCGAATTTATCTTTTGGTTCAAATCATAAAATAAAAGAAAAAAATGCCAAAGATTAAATTACCAACAAAGTCGCCCCATATCGACATGACGCCGATGGTGGACCTCTTTTCGGTGGTTTTAACATTCCTTATGTTGACCACTACGATGAGGCAGCCAGAACCGGCAACTGTTGATACCCCTTTCTCGATATCAGAAAAACCTACTCCTGATTTCAATACCATGACTCTGCTTCTTTCAAAAGATGACAAAGTATTCATCAATTTCGATAACGGCCCTGATACTCTTCTGAAATACAGGCCTAAGATCCTTACCGAAATGGGTAAGAGATACAACATCGAATTTACTGAAGCTGAACTCAGGGAGTTTGAGAAAATGCCATCTTCAATTGGTGTCCCTATTACCAAGATGAAAGATTTTCTTGATGCCAAGGATAATAAAGTGAAAACGGCATTACAGGTAGGAGTTCCTATTGATTCAACCGATAATCAGCTTGCTATGTGGGTTCTCTTTGCACGTCAGGTTAACCCTAACCTTCAGGCTTGTATTAAAGGTGATTCAAAGACAGCTTTTCCGATAGTTCAGAAGGTACTTGACATCATGCAGGACAAGAATGTGAACAAGTTTAACCTGATCACAAGTCTCGAAGCTGCGAAAATTAACCTTGACGAAATACAAAAGTGATATGGCAGAAATAATTCAAGAGGAAAAAGGCAAGGGAAAACACAAAGGAAAGAAGCATCCTCCCCACATCGATATGACACCTATGGTTGACCTGATGTGTCTGCTTATCACATTCTTCATGCTAACCACGGCGTTCAGTAAATCTAAGGTTATGGAAATTAACCTTCCTGAAAGAATAACAAAAGATAAGCCTGTGGATCCGCCCAGAATCCAGAAAAGCCGTACTCTGAACATCATTCTTGGTCCCAATGACAAAATCTATTGGTACCCGGGAGGGGTTAGTCCAGAGGATTACAACAATCTTCCACCAGTTACTGAGGTCGATTATAGTCCGAAAGGGATCCGTCAGTTGTTGCTCGAAAGAAACAAGACTCTTGCTAAGAGAATTGCTGACTTTAAACAACAAGTCCTTGAAGGCAAGATAAAAATACCTCAAGACTCTGTATTAAAGGCTATTGCTCAACTTAAGAAGGTCGACGATACCGGTCCTATTGTGCTCATAAAAGCGTACAAAAAAGCCAATTACGGTAACTTTGTTGATATTCTCGATGAAATGAATATCTGCGGAATTGCCCGTTGTCCTTTCGTTCCAATTGCCTGGTATGAAGAAAAAATGGTTGAAACTGCTGCAGGAATTGCTCCATCAGCTGCTCCAGCCAAGAATTAACCCGTAAACCTTTATAAAATGGCAAACGATAAAATCAAATCACCCGACTTCGACGACATTGTCTTCGAAGGAAGGAATAAGGAGTACGGAGCTTATACTTTACGTAAAAAGTACAGTCGTAATGTTACTATTTCCGTGTTAATAGGAATTGTAATTATTGCAACTCTTATTATTACTCCGTTCATTAGCGCGAAAGCTGCAGAAAACAGGGCAAAACGTGCCGAGAGACAGGTTGAGATTAAAATGGAGAAACTGGACGCGCCAGCTGAAACAGCTCCTCCTCCTCCTCCTCCTCCACCTCCTCCACCTGACGCTGTTCAGCAGACTAAATACGTACCTCCTGTAGTTGTTGACTCTATTAAACCTGAAGAGCAGGCTCAGCTTATGACATCTGAGGAGGCTCAGACCAACGTCAAGAACGAAGAGGTAGTTGAAGTAAAAGCTGTTGCAACGGAAGAAACACAGGACGACGATGCAGAAGCAACACCATTCGTTGTTGTGGAAGAGATGCCTATGTTTCCAGGCGGTGATGTCGAACTTCTGAAATATATCGGAGAACATACCCAGTATCCTGAAGTTGCGAAAGAAAACAACATCCAGGGAAGGGTTATCGTAAGGTTCTGTGTTACCTCAAAAGGTGGCGTCAGCCAGGTAAGCGTTCTTAAAGGCGTTGATCCTGAACTTGATGCTGAAGCTATCAGGGTTGTTAATACGCTTCCATTATTCAAACCAGGAAAACAGGGCGGTAAGCCGGTTCCTGTATGGTATATGGTGCCTATAACCTTTACGCTCAAGTAAAATTCTGTTTCAGATTATATGAAAAAGCCGGATCGATTGATCCGGCTTTTCTTTTATTTCAAAATTGATTGTGATTCAGTTCATTGCTAACACCATAGCGACACCAGTAGCCGGGTAAAGAAATCCATTTTACCACGGTGTTACACGGTGTTTCAGTGAGTTTCCCGGAGTAAATTTCAAATTAAAATATAAATCCTCCTTGAAACAGTTCAACTCCTTTATCTCTCTGTGAAACTCCGTGTTAAAGCGGAGCCTTTAATCGTTTTTGGAATTACGAAAACTCCTTCCTTAAAAGAGCAGCGAAGTTCTCAATATCCTCCTTCTCAGTATCCCAACTTGTCATAAGCCTGTATTCCGACCTTTTTTCATCCCAGGGATAAAAGAAATATTGACTCTGCATTCTTTTTGCCACTTTCTCATCCATTATTACAAAAACCCCGTTTGACTGAACTTTCTGAGTAATTGTGATCTGTTTGAACTCTTTAAGCCTGTCGGCAAGAAGAGCCGCCATTGAATTGGAATTTGAAGCGCACTCTTTCCAGAGCTCGTTCCTGAAGTAGGCCAGATACTGAGCGGAAATATACCTCATCTTCGATGCCAGCTGCATACCCTGCTTCCTGATATATTTGAAATTATTCGATAAGCCTGGTCTTAGAAAACATATTGCTTCTCCCGACATCATGCCGTTTTTAGTCCCGCCAAATGAGAGAATATCAACACCTGAATCAGTGGTGAAAGCCTTGAATGGAAGTCCCAGATGAACAGCAGCATTAGCAATTCTGGCCCCATCCATATGAAGAAGCAAACCCTTTGAATGTGCATAGTCTGCTATCTCTTTTATTTCCGGAGCGGTGTAGACGGTCCCCATTTCAGTTGACTGTGTTATAGAAACAACTCCAGGTTGTGAATGATGTTCAAAATCAAATCCATGAACATGTTTCTCTATCCCTGCAGGATAAATTTTCCCGTCATTGGTCTCCACTGCAAGTACCTTACAACCAATGAATTTTTCGGGTGCACCGCACTCATCAGTCTCAAGATGAGCTGTTGAAGCAGTAATGATTGAATTAAATGATCGCATTGCTGCCGATAATCCTAAAACATTTGCTGCAGTTCCGGTGAATACAAAGTAGGTTTCTGTCTGGCTTCCCAGCTGACTCTCAAAGATCTCCCTTGCCTGTCCGGTATAATAATCAGCACCGTATCCCAGTGCGTGTCCGTTGTTAGCTGAAGCTATCGATTTTAAAATTTCAGGATGAATGCCGGCATTGTTGTCACTGGCAAATCCTCTCTTGTTTTTTTCCGTCATAGTACTTTTTTTTAGTATCGGGAATCATTAAGAATTGTTTAGTTATCGCTTGAAAATCAATTGATTTACCACAAGCCCAAGGGGAGTCAATTGAATTTCTTCGCTCCCTTCAGGGGCGGGGGAAACGAAGAAAATCAACAAATCCTTATTCCAGATTCCTGATACTCATATAATTTTTCATAAAAACATGAAAAAGGCTTCCCTATTAAAGCATTCCTCAATTTATCTGCACAAATTTATTCAAAAATCGTTTTAAAAATGGATTAACTTATCTTATCGTCGCAAAAAAATAAATTACCTTGTGAACCATAAATTTTTAAATTTATAGGCTACTTACTCCTAACTGAAAAGAAATAGATAAAGAAATTATGGAAAAAACTATCAGCAGTAACAACAGTACATTTAAAGAATTGTACGGTACTAATCAGGCTATCCTTGATAAACAGGAAAAGAGGTATAACTCTCTTATTGACAAGTTCAGTAATGTTTATGGTAATAAGAACTTTATGCTATTCAGTTCACCCGGGCGTACCGAAATCGGAGGAAATCATACTGACCATAATTATGGCAGAGTACTTGCCGGCGCTGTTAATATGGATAATATAGCTGTTGCAGCAGGTAATAATACCAATATTGTTAGCGTCCTCTCATCAGGTTATGAGAAGTTTGAAGTTGATTTATCGAACCTGGCTCCTGTTAAATCGGAGAATTATACATCTGCATCCATCATCAGGGGAATTAGTTCCAGAATGAAGGAACTCGGTTTTACTATTGGTGGATTTAATTGCTGTATTGATAGCGGCGTTCCTGTAGGATCGGGACTTAGTTCCTCCGCCTCATTTGAAGTTCTTATCGGTGCCATAATAAGCCATCTTTTCAATAATGGGAAGCTCGAAGCAGTCCAGAATGCTATCATTGGTCAGTATGCCGAGAATGTTTATTTTGGTAAGCCCTGCGGCTTAATGGATCAGACTGCCTGTGCCGTGGGCGGACTGGTTACAATTGATTTTAAGGATCCATCAAATCCTGTGGTGAAAAAGGTGAATTTTGATTTCGTTGCAACCGGATTCTCACTCGTTATAACCGATACCGGTGGAAATCATGCAGATCTGAATGACGAATACGCTTCTTTACCTACTGACATGAAGGCCGTCGCAGCCGAGTTGGGTGCAAAAGTACTTCGTGAGGTGACCCTTGAACAGGTACTCGACCTTGCTCCTGAAATTCGTGAAAAGGTAGGCGACAGGGCAATACTCAGGGCTATACACTTTCAGAAAGATAATCAGCGGGTAGTTGATCAGGTTGCTGCTCTCGAAAAGAATGATTTTAAAACATTTCTTGGTATGGTTACCGACTCAGGTTTCAGTTCATATATGTACAACCAGAATATCTATCCTGTGAATAATGTGAAGGAACAAGGCGTATCACTGGCTTTGGCATTAAGCGACCTCGTTCTAAAGGGAGAAGGCGCATGGCGTGTGCACGGAGGTGGATTTGCCGGTACCATTCAGGCATTTGTTCCTGAAAACCTTCTTGAGAAATATATTACAACGCTCGAACATCTTTTCGGCAAAGGTTCTTGTCACAACCTCTTTATCAGACAAAAAGGAGCCGAAAGAATCAATCTGTAGTAGCATTTACTGATGATCTGCGGTTAATTATTACAAAAATAAACTCCGTTAAAATGAAGATAATTAATGAAGATGCCTTTAAAGGTATCCATAAAGGAAAGCCAACCGCCCTCTATACCCTTAAAAACGGGAATGGAATGGTTGCCCAGATTAGCAATTTTGGTGCTAAAATTGTCAGTATCTATGTACCGGATAAAGATGGTAACTTTGCCGATATAGTACTTGGTTATGAATCTATTGATGGATACATTACCGGTAATCCCTACTTTGGAGCAATTTGCGGCCGTTATGCCAACAGGATAGCAAACGGTAAGTTTGATATCGGCGGGATAACATATCATTTGCCAGTTAACAATGGTCCAAACTCTCTGCATGGAGGTCCTGAGGGATTTAACAACCAGGTATTTGAAGCCAAAGGGGTAATTCCCGCTCCCGATGGTGAAAAAGTTGAAATGGTATATGTCAGCAAGGATGGTGAAATGGGTTATCCCGGGACGCTTAGCCTGAAGGTGACCTACACTCTTACCGAAAGTGATGAGCTAAGGCTGGATTTTGAAGCAAAATCAGATAAAGCAACTCATGTTAATATCTGTGCACACTCATTTTTCAATCTTTCCGGCGAAGGGAATGGAGACATACTGGCCCATGTACTTACAATAAACTCTGAAAAATTCACCCCTGTAAGTGATGTTCTTATCCCGACAGGAGAATTAAGGCCGGTTGAAGGCACTCCAATGGATTTCAGAAAACCTGAGGTTGTAGGGAAAAGAATTGATGATAATTACGATCAGCTTGATTATGGTAAAGGCTATGACCATAACTGGGTAATTAACAGTAAGAATCCCGGAGGCTTAAACTTTGCGGCAGAATATTACGATCCAACCTCGCATCGCGTGATGGAGGTCCACACCACTCAGCCCGGAATGCAGCTATATACCGGGAACTGGCTTGATGGAAGCGATAAAGGCAAGGGAGGCAAATCGTATGGAATGCGCTCAGCATTATGCCTGGAAACACAGAACTATCCCGATTCACCTAATAAACCAGCTTTCCCCTCCACTCTGTTGAAGCCCGGGGAAGTATATAAACAAACCTGTCTGTATAAATTTTCAACTAAATAAATTAACTAAAAGATTATGAATAACTCTGGAAAACAAAACTACCTGTTCCCGTTGATCGTAATGGCTTCGCTCTTTTTTCTGTTCGGTTTCATAACGACAATGAACAACTCTACTATCGATTTCCTGAAAAATGCCTTTAACTTAAACTTTGTTCAGAAACAATTACCAAACACATTTTTTTACGGAGCATATATTTTATCTGTGCCCGTTGGTTTGATGCTGACAAAAATTGGTTATAAGAACGGGGTACTCTCCGGGCTCGCTATGATTTCATTAGGATTCTTTCTTTGCATTCCCGGTGTTTCGATGGGATATTACGGATTCCTTTCGACCGTCTCTGTATTTGCGATTGGTGTAGTTATTCTTCAGGTTGCAGCGGCTCCTTATGTAAATGCTCTTGGAAGCCCTGAGACAGCAGCTAGCCGTCTGACTCTTACAAATGCGCTTAATTCAGTAGCAACAATCATTGCTCCCATCTTTGTTTCCATTCTGCTCGTAACTCCGAAACTGGAATCGGGTGTTAAAATGGAAAACTCAGCTATCCAGTCCATTGTTAAAGGTCCGTTTATGGCTATCGGAATAATTACTGCTGTAATACTTGCAATTATGTTCTTCCTGAAACTGCCTGAAATAAAAAGTGAGGAAAACGAATCTGCAGGACAGGAAAAGAAACAATACAAGTCGAGCGCCTTCAAATACCCTCATGTCTGGCTTGGATCATTAGCCATCTTTCTTTATATGGGTTGCGAAATAGGTCCGACAAGCTTCTTCCCCGATTATGCAGCCAAACTAGGCATTCAGGGAGTCAACCCCATCGACATGCTAAAATATTACTGGGGTGGCATGATGGTAGGCCGTGTACTTGGAATCTTTATTTTAAGAAAGTTCAAGCCTGCTCTTATTTTAACCATCTGTTCAATTGGAGGAGCCGTTTTACTGGGAAGTTCATTCGCTCTTAGTTCAAGCGCCCCGGTTATAGCCATGTGGTTATTCCTGGCTATCGGATTATTCCATTCAATTATGTGGCCTGTTATTTATAACCTTGCACTCGAAGATCTTGGCCCACATGCTAAAGTTGCCTCCGGTGTAATTGCTACTTCCGTAATCGGCGCTTCCATCTCATCGCTGCTCATGGGAAAAATACAAGCCGTCACTGGTTCGGTTGTAATAGCTGTAAGCCTCATGTTTGTTTATTATCTCTACCTTGTCTTCTTTGCAACAAAAGGATCCAAGTTAAGGTAAGTTGAAATTCTCTTATTAAAGTGAGGCTGACTCAGAAGTCCTCTGTGTAACTCTGTGGTATCTCCGTGTTCTCTGTGTAAGTTCTTAATTCTTTGTTGCACAGAGGGACACTGAGGAGTCACAGAGAGACACGGAGAGCCAAAAGACAGCCTCTCAGTTTTAAAGTCAGCAGGGATAACCAAGACATGACAAACAGGTACTTCATCTTCATCTCCTACAATGGTGCCTCCTACCATGGCTGGCAGGTACAGGCAGGTGCCGTGACGGTTCAATCTGTTCTCGAAGAAACCCTGAGCACCATTCTGGGAGAGAAGATTGCTGTGACAGGGGCAGGCAGGACTGATTCAGGAGTACATGCCCGCTATTTCTGTGCTCATTTTGACAGCATAATGAATGACCTTGCAACATCTGAAAAAATTGTCTACAGGCTCAATAGTTTTCTGCCACGGGACATATCAGTATTTTCCATCAGGAGAGTTCTTCCGGATGCCAACGCAAGGTTCAGTGCTGTATCAAGGACATATAAATATTATATTGCCAGGTATAAAAACCCCTTTGTATTTGATTCAAGCTGGCTTCTTCGCGGAAAGATTGACGTTTCGAAAATGAATGAAGCCTGCCGGATTCTCCTGACTCACGAGGACTTTACAAGTTTCAGCCGGCTTCATTCGGGTGCTAAAACTAATATCTGTCATCTGTACCTTGCTGAATGGGAAGAAACCGAAGAAATGCTGGTATTTACGGTTAAAGCCGACAGGTTCCTCAGAAATATGGTTAGGGCAATCGTTGGGACCATGACTGATGTTGGATTTGGAAAATTATCTCCTCATGGATTTGAACAGATTCTAATTGGACGCGACAGGTGTCTTGCCGGCATGTCGGCACCAGCAAAAGGACTCTTCCTGACAGGGATTGAATATCCCTCCGCTATTTTTATTTAACCTTATTATTTCAAAAGTCTCTATTAGACAAAAGACAAAAGGAAAGACAAGGTACAATACGTAACGAGAAACAGGTACACGAAATATTTTAAGCAATTCTCAAAGCCTGAATTTTTATCTTATTCCTTTTATCTTTTATCTTAAGTCTGGCGAGTGAAGATTAACTACCAGTGTTAATAAAAATGTGATAATTATCACTTATTCTGCTGTTAATTAGTTAACATAGATTGAATTTTAATAATATTTTTACGCATCTTTTATCTTAACCCTAATTTATAAGGTTATATGAACAATGAATGGTTAGTTTTATTCTTCATCCTGGGAGCTATCTTTGTCGGTCTCGTTCCGATTTTTTCAGAGATTGTTGCTCCTAAATCGTTTAACCCTCAGAAAAATGATCCATACGAATGCGGAGTCCCAACTGAGGGTGTGACCTGGCTCCAGTTCAATGTCGGATATTATCTGTTCGCTATCCTGTTCCTGGTCTTTGACGTTGAAACAGTTCTTGTTTTTCCCTGGGCTGTTGTGATGAAAGAGGTTGGAATGACGGCATTCGTCGAGATAGTAATATTCTTCTTTATACTGGGCCTCGGATTATTGTATGCCTGGAAAAAACATGCACTTATATGGGAATAAAAGGAATGAAATATGAGGAGTTCGGCGACAATGAAAGTCTCGAGCTTCTGAGAGAATCAGGATCCAATGTTTTTCTGGCCAGCATCGATGATGTTATCAACTGGGGCAGAAAAAACTCATTGTGGCCTCTTACATTCGCAACAAGCTGCTGTGGTATTGAAATGATGATGACCGGAGCGCCTAAGCACGACTTCGCCAGGTTTGGAATGGAAGTGTATCGTGCCAGTCCCCGCCAGGCAGACGTAATAGTCGTAGCAGGAACCATAGTAAATAAGATGGCACCTGTTCTCAAAAGACTATATGACCAGATGTCGGAGCCAAAATATGTTGTGGCCATGGGTGCCTGTGCTATTTCAGGAGGTCCTTTCTTCCTTAATTCCTACAGCGTTATTAAAGGAGTTGAGCATGTTATCCCCGTCGATGTTTATATTCCCGGTTGTCCTCCCCGTCCTGAAGCACTCTTATATGGTATGCTTCAACTCCAGAGGATGATTGAGACTCAAACAATAGATTCGAGGAAGAAGAGAAATGCTTCCCACAATTACAAATAGTATATTCTACCTTCAGAAATCTGATTATCAATGGATAATAAACAATTAGAAGAGTTTGTAAAATCGATAGACCAGGATCTTGAGATAAAAGAGGGGAAACAATTCACAGAGGTGAATGTACCGCTTTCAAAATTATATAATGTTGCCAGGCAGCTAAGGGAGAAAGATGAGGCTCAGTTTGATTTCCTCTTCAATCTTACCGGAGTTGATTTCGGACAGGATCTTGGGGTTATTTATCATCTGCGTTCAACGGTTCATGGCCATTCCATTGTACTGAAAACCCGGACCTCAGACAGGGAAAATCCTAAAATCGATTCAGTATCAGATATATGGGAAACTGCTAATCTTCATGAAAGAGAAGTGTATGATCTCCTGGGAATTAAGTTTAATAACCATCCTGATTTAAGAAGGCTGTTTCTTGACAGTTCATGGGGATTTCCTCTTAGGAAGGACTATGTCGATGATATTAATATTGTTAGCAAGTAAGTTATGGAAGAGAAGGTAGAAATCATTGCTACTGACGAGAAGCAGGAGTTTATTATAAACATGGGTCCACAGCATCCGTCTACCCACGGTGTGCTCAGGCTTGTTGTATCCCTTCAGGGCGAGATGGTAAAAAGTCTTCAACCTCATATAGGTTATATTCACAGGGGAATTGAGAAGATGTGCGAATTCATCACCTATCCCCAGATTATACATCTTACCGACAGGATGGACTATCTCTCTGCTCATCAGAACAACGAGGCAGTTTGCCTGCTGGTCGAAAAAGCACTTGAAGTTGATATCCCCGACAGGATAAAATATATAAGGACTATCATGTCCGAGCTTTCACGTCTTCAGTCGCACCAGCTCTTCTGGGCTACTTTCGGAATGGACCTCGGGGGACAGACATGTTATTTCTATGGACTTCGCGACAGGGAGAAGATCCTCGATATTTTTGAAGAGACAACAGGAGGCAGGATGCTTGTAAGTTATAACTGCCCTGGAGGCGTTATGTACGATATTCATCCAGATTTTCAGAAAAAAGTAAAAGAGTATATTAAATATTTCAGAAAAAAACTTCCCGAATACGATTCTATTCTTACAGGTAACGTTATCTTTCACGAACGCACAGCCGGAATAGGTCTGCTATCGCTTCAGGATGCTATTTCATATGGGATTACCGGCCCTTCAGCAAGAGCATCAGGTTTATCATGTGATGTCAGGAAACATGAACCCTACAGCGCATACGACAGGGTCAAATTCAATGAAGTACTCTTTAATGAAGGCGATACCCGTCACCGGTATCTGGTCAGGATGGAAGAGATGCGCGAATCATTGAATATTATTGAACAGCTTATCGACAATATCCCGGAAGGTCCTTTTGCAGTTAAAATGAAGCCTGTTATCAAGCTTCCTGAAGGTGAATATTACCAGAGGGTTGAAACAGCACGCGGTGAGCTTGGCGTTTTTATTTTAAGCGATGGAAACAAGAATCCCTACAGGATTAAATTCAGGTCGCCTAATTTCGTCAACCTTGGGATCTTGAATCTTCTCTCCAAAGGATTCAAGATTGCTGACCTCATTGCAATATCTGGTTCGCTTGACTTAATAATACCTGATATTGACAGATAGAGTTTCAGGTTCAAGGTTCAAGGTTCAAGGTTCAAGGTTCAAGGTTCAAGGTTCAAGGTTCAAGGTTCAAGGTTCAAGGTTC
>CAIPJU010000319.1 GCA_903865465.1 uncultured Bacteroidota bacterium | reverse complement strand
GTTCCATTACCAAAAAAATCAGCATAGCTTCCAGGAATCTGCTTTGCCTCAATATTCCCGGAGCATTTTCGCCAAATGGTGACCAGATAAACGACACATGGAATATCACTAATATCAGTCTCTATCCCATGGTTGAGGTAACAGTTTATAACCGATGGGGTGAAATGGTATGGAATTCTCAAAGAGGTTATCCTGTTCCATGGGATGGAAAGGACAGAAGAGGTCGTGAGCTGCCCCTGGATTCGTACCATTATGCTATTGATACACATAATGGATCAGGAATACAAGTAGGGACTATCACCATAGTGAAATAGAAAAATAAATTGATCATGGAAATAAAACCTCAGGGAAATTAACAATGCTTCTCTCTTAATTGTTAATAAAATTTAAAATCGCTATTGCTATATTACAGAATTATGCTATCTTTGCGCCGTATTAAAAAAAACCCTCCGTAAGGGTTGTGGTTATGTTAAATAAACAAGTATTAAAAAGGTAAAAAAATGAAGAACAAAATTTTTATGGGAATCGCAGCCGTTGCTATGGTTGCTGTCCTTTCTAGTTGTGGTAAAAAACCACAGGTTGAAATTGATGCTACAAACACTGCTATCGAAGCTGCTAAGACTGCTGAAGCTGCTGTTTATGTTCCTACAGAATTCGCAGCTGTACAGGATTCAATGACTGCTATCATGGCTGACGTTGCTGCTCAGGAATCAAAATTATTCAAGAAGTATGGCCCTGCCAAACTGAAACTTGTTGCTACTTTAGACCTTGCTAAGAAAGTTGCTACTGATGCAGCTGCTAAGAAAGAAGAAGTAAAGAAAGAGGCTGAAGCTTCACTTGCCGGAATTAAAACAGTTCTTGATGAGAACAAAACTCTCATGACAAAAGCTCCTAGAGGTAAAGAAGGCGCAGCTGTTCTCGAGCAGATTAAAACCGAAAGTGCTGGTATCGAAGCTTCTGTTGCTGAAGCTCAGGGTCTTTTTGACAAAGGAACCTACATGGATGCTCTCAACAAAATCAAAGCTGCTACTGTTAGCGCTAACAACATCAACACAGAACTGAAAGATGCTATCGCTAAAGTAAAAGGCGGAAAAGCAAAACCAGCTGCTGCTCCTGCAAAGAAAAAGTAATTAGAAAATACTATTTCATCTAAAATGAAACCCTCGGGAATTTTCCCGGGGGTTTTTTTAAGAAATCGACAGAGGTTGTTATGAGAAAGGCTTGGAGAGGGGTGGTAATTTTGTTAGCAACGACTGCATTTTTCTTGGCGGTTGTCTTCTTTTTGATTCATATTACACCCCAGCCACCTGTGGTTGAAATGGATCAAAGCAGGAAAGCCCTGTATGATGCCCAGAGAAACAGGGCAGACCTGTATTCAAAAAAACTTTACAACCAGGCCAGGGTCTTCTACGACTCTGCCATGGTAAACTGGCAAAAGGAAAATAAAAAGTTCATCTATCTGAGGAACTTTGAGAAGGTAGCCAGGTTTGCAGGACTTGCAACAAAAAAAGCAACTCAGGCATCAGAAAACTCCGTAAGCAGCGCATCAAATTTTAAGGTTACACTTAAACAGAAAATCGAATCACTTAACGGACTGACTGCTAAGATTGATGATATGTTTGAAACATATCCACTCACCTCAGAGGTAAGAAGCCGGATATCCAAAGGCAAAATCCTTCTGGAGGAAGCGAATGTAGCATATGATAAAGGACAGTTTCTCCAGGCAAACAGGAAACTAACCGACTCAGAGTACCTTCTCACCGAATCGTACGAATATGCTAATTCGAATCTTAAAAATTACTTCAAGTCATATTCTGTCTGGAGAAACTGGGTTGATAAAACAGTAAAAGAGTCTCAGAAAAACAATGATTATTCAATAATTATTGATAAATTTTCCAGGAAATGCATGATATACCTGAGCGGAACAAAGAAGTTCGAATTTGATGCCGAACTTGGTAAAAACTGGGTTGGTGATAAGAGGGTTCGCGGCGATCAGGCAACACCTGAAGGAATGTACAAGATTGTAAAGAAATTCGACAGTAACAGAACAAAATACTATAAAGCCTTGTTACTTGATTACCCTAATGAGGAAGATAAGGAAAAATTCAGGGCCGATGTTGCCAGAGGCATTTTACCAGCCTCAGCCAGAATGGGTGGTCTGATCGAAATACATGGAAACGGTGGTAAAGGCATCGACTGGACAGAGGGATGCATTGCCCTTACCGATAATGAAATGGATTCAGTATTCAGGATAGCCAAAGTAGGAACTCCTGTAACAATTATAGGCTCTATGCTAGATCTTCAGCATGTTATGAACAGGTAAAAACTCTGATTATGGAAGAGAATAACTTAAATAATGAAGAAATAAAGTCAGGCTCTGAAACGGACGATTCAAATGGTCCGGCAGCGGATAGTGATACTCCTGTCAGCAATTTAGATAAATCAAGGCGAAACACCATGTTGAATACCTTTCTTAAAATAATACTGGGCACAGTACTCTCGGTACTTTTTATTTTTCTGCTCGCTGTTTTTGTAGTCTATGGAGCTCCTTCATTACAGGAAAAATTCTCCGGCAAGAAAATCAGCGGTTCAAATGAAGAGCTGAAAAAAGACCCATCCTACAAAAAGAACGTAACACTTATTAATAAGGATTTACAAAAGCTTGCCATTAAATACAACGCTTACACCTCCGGACAGTCATATATCGTCATCAACACAACTGACAATAAGTTTTTCCTTTATAACAATAAAAAACTTGTAAGAAAAGGAAACTGCAGTTCCGGAAGCTATATGAGGCTTCAGACTGAAGGAAACAAACATTGGATTTTCAAGACCCCGAAGGGGAAATATAAAATAAGAGGAAAAATAACAAATCCTGTCTGGAAAAGACCCGACTGGTCATTTGTCGAAGAGGGACTGCCAATACCCTCTGCCAATGCTGAATCGAGATATGAATACGGTGTTTTGGGCGATTACGCCATGGCTCTTGGTGATGGTTATATGATTCACGGCACAATATATAAGAGATTTCTTGGAATGCCTGTCACCCATGGCTGTGTCAGACTTAACGACGATGATCTTGAGGTGGTTTATAATACGCTCAGCATTGGTTCTAAAGTATTTATTTTCTGATCTGATCGAATTCAACTATGGAAAATGAGATAAACAAAAAATCATCCGGCGGAAAAATTGCTTTAATTATCCTTGCTGTATTAATTTTGGCTGTTGTTGCATTCTATTCTGTAATGCTCATACTTAGTCCTGCCCATAAGCTGGCTGACATAAAAAGGGAATACGCTGCCCGAAAAGGTGAAAATAATTCCGATAATGACTTGCTTAAAAAGGATACGACATATTTAAGACTCATAAAGCAGAAAGCTTTTCTTCAGTCAAGAATTGCCATGGCTGAAACCGATTCAATATATCTTACACTAAACCTTTCCGACAGCTCAGCCAATCTCGAAATCAGCGGTGTTATTGTCCATGCCGCAAAAATGCGCCAATTCAGTGCAAGCAGCATCCTTCGTGGCGGAAACGACAACGCCATCATGGCACTGTTCTCTACTCCGATGACAATCTCAAAGAGTTTAGCCACCATTAAGAAGGAACCTGTAATGATTAAGATGGCTCCGAAAGATACCACCGAATATAAGCCTGATATCATGCCCGATACCTCAATGGTCGAAAATGTGTTCTTTATACTCGAAATGAGCAATGGAATAAGGATATTCGTATATCAGCAGGAAGATGATAAACTCGGTAAAGGAATGAGTGAGATGAAATTCGACCTTACCGACAGGATAAATAATACCGTGAAAGATATAAAAAGTGTTGCCGCACTTAAGGTTCCCAAATATCATCCATTCATAAAAATAAG
>CAIPJU010000318.1 GCA_903865465.1 uncultured Bacteroidota bacterium | reverse complement strand
GATTGGGAGTTCATCAAGACCAGGGAGTATTGATATTACTTTGCTGGTATTATAAGTATAGCTGATGGTCAGGTTCCATGAGAACTGGCCAAGATCGAGAAGCGGAGTCAGTTTAAGGTCTGTTTCAAGTCCTGAAGTCTGAAGCTCGCCTGCGTTGATATATGCACTTGAATAACCTGTTGCATTTGAAAGAGTTGCAGGGATAGTCTGATCTTTTGTGTTTGACTTATAAACGTTTACATCGAGGTTGATCCTGCTTTTAAGTAAACCTACTTCAAAGCCGCCTTCTATTTCCCTGGTTATCTCAGGTTTCAGCAGAGGGTTGCTGAGAGTCGTATTTAGTGTAAAACCTCCAAGTGAGCCGTAGGGGAATCCCGATCCGGTCGCGAATGATGGAAGGGTTGCATACCAGTTAGCAAGTGAAATCTGACCTGTTTTGGAGAGACCGCCTCTTAACTTCAGGAAAGATAAAACTGAATTATCTTTAAGTGAAGGAATAGCATCGGTAAGAATCAAACTGGCGTCAACACCCGGGTAGAAGAATGAACGGTTTGTTTTTGCCAATCTTGAGTCCCAGTCATTTCTGGCAGAAGCATGAATAAATGCAAAGCCTTTATAACCTATTGTTGCATCACCAAAAAGACCGATCGAACTGCGTTCCTGCTGGACTTCACCAACTCCCGGTTCACCAAGACGGTTGCTTATATTATAAAGGAAGGGGATAACTATCGAGTTGTTCTGCACTCCAACATACCTGTACTTATTTGAATACATTGAGTTTCCAAGGATCAACTTACCAGAGAAATCACCAATTTTATGGTTGAACTGCATAAGAAGGTCGCCGGTAAGAATGATCTGATTATAGATCTGATCATATGAAGTACCTGCAAAAGGAGAACCTGTTGCGTTATGTCCAGCCTGCCATGGATCGCCCTTCAGGTAAGAGTTATATGTAACTCCGTCTCTGAAGAAAGTTGAGTTGTTACCTGAATAGGTAATACCGGCACGATATGAAATATCCATCCATTTTGTAGGACTCAGAGCAATAAGGCCTGATCCCAGAAGGTTGTCAACTCTTGTTTCGTACCTTGAATGAACTGTCTGCCAGTAAGGGTTTGGATAATAAGCGTTGAAATAACCATTGTGATTAGCAAACTTATCATGATCGACATCTTTATAATTAGTAAGGTCAACCTGAGCAGGAGTGTTCAGTACGTTCCAGTAAACTGGTCTGCCCTGGAAAGGCTCGGTTCCTGATGTGTTTGTATTTGTCTGAGTGTAACCCAGTGTATAATCAGCATGGAAAATACCTGTAGTTCTTGAACCAGCAACACGAACGCCTGATCTTCTGTTCTTGTCACCAGGGATTGTTCCGGTTGTGTTTACATCCTGAGCTGAAAGGTAGAAGCTGTTTTTTTCATCGCCTACTGAATAGGAAACGTCATTCTGGCTAGTGATACCTGTGTTGAAGAATTTATACTTCTGATTTGGAACAGCACTGTATTTAACAGTCTGATAAGAACCGTCGGCGAGGATACCACCCAGGATAACCTGCTGGCCATTGAATTCAGGGCCATAGCTCTGGTTCTCATAAGATGTGTATGGGTCGGTATTACGGTCACGTCCAATCCAGAAAGTGTAGTTGGGCAGAGCGTTAGAGGTATCTTCACCCGAACCTGAACCAAAACGGGTCTGAAGTTTGGGAAGATAGGAGATCTGTTCGAAAGTGGTAGTGTTGCTTATTTTGATAACAGGCACATTGCCTCCACCTCTTTTAGTTGTAATAACAAGAACCCCGTTTGAAGCGTCGTTACCATAAAGAGCAGCAGCGCTGGCACCTTTAAGAACGTTTACGTTTTCAATGTCATTGGGGTTTATCGAGTTAAGATAACCTGCACTTACCGGAACGCCATCGAGTACTATCAAAGCCTGGTTACTTGCCAGGAAGTGACGGTTACCACGAAGAGTAATCCTTGTGTCGGGGTTAACACCGTTGTTAACTGTGTTGATCTGAAGGCCTGAAACCTTAGCAGTCAAACCGTTAACTACGTTGCTGACACCAGCCTGTGTAAGCTGTTTCTCGCTTACCTGTGCTGTAGCAACTCCAAGTTCCTTCGCCTGTCTTTTGATACCAAAAGCAGTCACAACGACTTCATTCAATCCAAGAATCTCGGACTCCAAGACAACGTCAATTACTTTACGGCCTCGAATATCAACCTCCTGCTTCTTCATCCCTATATAGGAGAAAACGAGAGTAGTTGCGCTCTGCGGTGCGGTAAGGGAGAACTTCCCGTTGATATCCGTAAGAGCACCAACGGTGGTACCCTTAACAGATACTGATACACCAGCAATCGCACCTTCTCCCTGAACCGAAGAGGTTACCGTACCTGTAATGACTATTGTTTGTGCAAATAAAGTGGAGACACTTAAAAGCACAAACGAAACAATCATCAGAAATAGTTTCTTCATACAAATTAGATTTAGGTTTTAACTTATCACGTCAAATATAGAGGAACTTATTTTAATCTCCAAACCAAAAGAAAACAATAATGGCCGGAGACAATCGTTAAAGTTTTATACTAATCTGAAAGTGAATAGCATACTAAACAGGGGGGTGATCATAAGAAAGCATACTATTTTTATATGAAAGCCCTCACTTTTTAAGGGTACCGTTCTTTCTGAGCTCTTTTGCTGCTCCACATAGGTCGGAATACATATTTTTACCGATAGCCCTGATCAGAGGCTCTTTAAGAAATTCATAGACATATTTTCCCTTTTCCGAGCCATTTCTCCGGCCAGATTTGCAAATAGAGAGCTCAACATAGTTAACTGCCTTGAATTCAGTGTAATTTTTAATCCGGATGGGAAAAAGATGGCATGAGACTGGTTTCCTGAATGAGATCTTTCCCTCGCTCCAGGCCTTCTCGATACCACACATATATATATTATTGCATATAATGCTGTAGGCACATTCAGCATTTCCAATCAGGGGTGTCACATTATCATTTTCAAAATCTGTTACACTTGTACCCTTCTCTTCAACCGCTGCAATACCCTCGCTGCCAAGATAAGGTTTTACCTCCGGCCAGATATCATTGAGGATCTTTACCTCATCATTGTTTAACGGTGCCCCGGAATCGCCATACCTGCAACACGAGCCAAGGCAAACCGGCAGGTCGCAGTAAAATTTCTTTTCGAGTATGTCGAAGCTGAATATGGTATCTTCTATCCGGAGCATGGTTATCAAACCTGGTTTAGACAATCAAAATAATTTATTTAACCGCAATGTTAGCAGAGCTGAGGCAAAGATCGCAAAGTTAAATAATTGATATTTTGATCTTTGCGTGCTTTGCGAATAACTTTGGGCCCTCTGCGGTTAAGGATAAAAACAAACAATAAGGATATTGTTTTCAGATCAAAACTTTTCCAGTCATCGCTTTCGGGATTTCAACCCCCATGATTGTGAGAAGAGTGGGTGCCACATCAGCAAGAATACCCTCTTTGATACTCTTATAATCATCACTGATAAGAATAGAGGGTACAGGATTGAGCGAATGTGCTGTATTCGGAGAACCATCTTCATTAACTGCCTTGTCGGCATTTCCATGGTCGGCCATTACCAGAATGTCGTAGCCGGCATCTTTTGCTGCCCTGATAACTGCCCCGGCACACTCATCCACAGTCTTAACAGCTTTTTCAATTGCTTCGTAAACGCCTGTGTGACCTACCATATCGCCGTTTGCAAAATTGAGACATATAAAATCGAACTTCTTCGATTCAACCGCCTTTATTACAGCATCCTTCACCTCATAAGCACTCATTTCGGGCTTAAGGTCGTAGGTTGCAACTTTTGGAGAAGGGATCATTATCCTCTCTTCATTTTTGAATTTCTCTTCCCTGCCTCCCGAGAAGAAGAATGTAACATGTGCGTATTTCTCCGTTTCTGCAATTCTGAGCTGGCTAAGACCTGCATCGGCAAGTACTTCCCCTATTGTGTGATCAGCATTCTCCTTTGGATAAATGATATGCAGACCCTTAAATGTTGCGTCATAAGGTGTCATTGTGCAATAGAATAAGGGCATGGTCTTCATTCCCTCTTCCGGCATATCCTTTTGTGTCAATACAATAGTGAGTTCCTTTGCCCTGTCGTTCCTGTAATTGAAGAAAACAATCACATCGCCTTCCTTTATTGTTCCTACAGGATTTCCATCATTGCCTGTTACAACAATAGGCTTCATGAATTCATCAGTTATCCCATTGTTGTATGATAATTGCATGGCAGCAACTACATCGGTAGTTTTGTATCCGCTTCCATTTACAAGCAGATCATAGGCATCCTTAACCCTCTCCCATCGCTTGTCGCGGTCCATGGCATAGTACCTTCCGATGAAAGAAGCAACCTGTCCGTTGGAACTCTTAAGATGGTCCAGCAGGTTTTTCATATATCCTATGCCGCTTCGCGGATCTGTGTCGCGGCCATCTCCAAAACCATGGATGAAGACATTTTTAAGCCCGTACTCCATTGTCATATCGCAAAGTGAATAGAGATGCTTGTCGAGCGAATGCACACCGCCATCCGATAACAAGCCCATGAAGTGAACCTGCTTGTTCTTGTCGCGGGCATATGAGAAGGCATCGGTCAGGGTTTTATTCTGCTTTATCTCTCCCGTTTTGCATTCCTTATTTATTTTGACGAGATCCTGGTAAATAATCCTGCCAGCACCTATATTAAGATGACCCACTTCGGAGTTTCCCATCTGTCCGTCGGGAAGCCCCACATCTTCGCCAGAGGCATGAAGTATGGAGGTGGGATAGTTGTTTTTATAATAACTTAGATTGGGGGTGGGCACCTGGCTTATTACATCAGAATGCGATCCATCGCCAATTCCCCATCCATCGAGTATCATCAGGAAAGCTTTTCTCTTTACCATATCAGAATATTATTTCGTTTATTACTCACTTTTACCCTTCTAATCCTTCTATAAGCCTTTGTCTGCTTTTTGTTTAGTTAATATAATAACAAATTTCAGTTCATGCTTGTTTAAAGGTCCCTCCGGGATTTTGAAAAACCGTGCAAATTTAGTGAAAATCAGATCTTCAGCTTACTTTTTATAAGGTTTTGTAAAAAATTAACATCCAGATTAAATCCATCTGTAATTATTTCAGCACGGTTATACCAGCTTTCACGAAATGAAAGCTTTTCCTCAATATATTTCAGAAGATTATCGCCTTTGAGATCTTTTATCAAGGGCCTCTGGTCGGTTGAACCTTCAATCCTGCTTTTAAGCTGACCTGGTGTAAGCCTCAGATAAACGGTAACTCCCGTCCTGATCATGAACTCCATGTTGTCATCAAAGCAGGGAGTGCCTCCCCCTGCTGAGATTACCGTACCCTGAGATGTAAGAAGGCTTCTTAAGGTTTCTGATTCAATTTTCCTGAAATAATCTTCCCCATGAAGCGTAAATATTTCAGGTATTGTCATTCCGTAAATCTCTTCTATTTTTTTATCGAGATCAATAAATGGAAAACCTAGCTGCAATGCCAATCGTTTTCCGGCCGTTGATTTGCCGGAACCCATAAAGCCAAGAAGATAAACAATATGTTTAGCGGGCATCACAGTTCAAGTTTCATCTGTGACGGATCTTCGCGGGTAAAAAGTGGTGGAGGAATCTCTTCCTCTTCCGGCTCCTCGGGAATTACTTCTGTCTCTTTACGGTAAACCGGCTCAATTTCCTGGATATTCTCAACTGTATAACTGGTCATGCGTCTGCCCTTGGCCTTATAGCTCTTTATACCAATGAATTCCGCTACTTCTATTATTTCATTTCCCCGCTCCTTCTGTTTCCCTCCGAAGCTTATCTCGAAACGGGGATACTCAACCTCGGTAATACTTACAAGTTTCGATCCGGGATCTTCATTGATAAAACATTGTGCTTTTTCTGATTCCTCGAGTGTAAATCGTTTGAGATAGTAGAAAGACTGCTCGGCATCCCAGTAAACAGCAGAGTAAACCTTCTCGGGCCTGAACTTCTCAATAATTAGTATGTTTTCTTCGAAGTGGTTTGAGAGGTCATAGCCGGTGATCCGGAAAAATCCGTTTTTGGTAATCACAAGTATTTTATCATCAGAACTGAATTCCCCAAGGTAGGTCCCCCTGCCATCGTCATTCAGCCTGAATACAGCATCATCGAACCATATCTTCCTGCCTCCAAGGGTCGACAATCCCTTCTCCTTTAGGCTTATTTTATGGACAGCATTCTTGGTGAGTATATTTCCCATCGAAGATTTTCCCTTAATGGTCATTTGTCCGAAATCGAACTCAAAAACAAGCTTCTTGAGCCTAGCCTTTGGCTTGTGATGAATTTTAATCACCTCCGCTTCACCGTTTTGATTGGCGCTCATGTAAAGAATCCTTGAACCCGGTGTACCCTGGGTAAGGAAATATTCCTTATCGCGGGTTAATCCCGTAATTGCACATCTTTTTGCAAGTATTGGGCCATCTTTGCCATCCTGGTATACTATATTATATATGGTACGCTCATCATTCTTAAGGAAAACAACTGAATAAAGGATGTCATTCCCCACGAAGACCTTGTCGTCAATTTTTGTGATCATGAATACCCCATCCCTCCTGATAATCAGAACATCATCAATATCGGAGCAGTC
>CAIPJU010000317.1 GCA_903865465.1 uncultured Bacteroidota bacterium | reverse complement strand
GGGAGGCGTTGCTTCTTCACTTGGAAAAGGAATTATTTCTGCCTCATTGGCAAAACTACTTCAGGCACGTGGTTTTACTGTGACTATCCAAAAACTAGACCCTTATATTAATGTTGATCCCGGAACGTTAAATCCTTATGAACATGGTGAGTGCTATGTTACTCTCGATGGAGCTGAAACTGACCTTGATCTGGGCCACTATGAGAGATTTCTTAATGTTCCTACCAGCCAGGCCAATAATGTGACCACCGGAAGAATCTACCAGTCTGTCATTAATAAGGAGAGAAAAGGTGATTACCTCGGGAAAACCGTTCAGGTTATCCCTCATATTACTGATGAGATTAAGCGGATGATTAAACTCGTCGGATCAGGTAATAAATTTGAAATAGTAATCACCGAAATTGGTGGTACTGTGGGCGACATTGAATCGCTTCCTTACATTGAATCAGTCCGCCAAATGAAGTGGGAACTAGGAACACAAAATGTCATTGTAATTCATCTTACACTTGTTCCTTATCTCTCATCGACTGGTGAATCAAAAACAAAACCAACGCAGCACTCTGTAAAAGAGCTGCTTGAAACAGGTATCCAGCCTGATATTCTTGTTCTTAGAACAGAACACCAGCTCTCAATGGATGTTAAAAGAAAGGTCGCACTCTTCTGTAACGTTGAAGAAAACGCCGTTATTGAATCTGTCGATGTTTCAACTATCTATGAAGTTCCCATTAAAATGGTCGAACAGGGCCTCGATGTTACGGTTTTGAGAAAACTGGCCCTGCAGGTCAACGAAGAACCACCACTCACTAAATGGAGAGAGTTCCTTTCAAAGCTTAAAAACCCGAAACATACGGTAAAGATAGGACTCGTGGGCAAATATGTTGAGCTGCCTGATGCTTATAAATCGATAGCAGAATCATTCATTCACAGCGGTGCCGTTAATGAGTGCAACGTTGAAGTAGAATATATTCATTCCGAAGATATTACGGATGAGAATGTTGTCGGGATGCTGAGCGGGCTTAATGGCATCCTTGTGGCTCCGGGTTTTGGATCGCGGGGTATCGAAGGTAAGATAGTGACCGCCAGGTATGCCAGGGAAAATAATATTCCCTTCTTTGGTATATGCCTTGGTATGCAGTGTGCCGTTATTGAATTTGCCCGCAATGTATTGAACTTCGAAGGTGCTCATTCTACAGAGATGAATCACAAAACAAAATTTCCTGTGATCGACCTGATGGAAGAGCAGAAGAGCATTATTGAAAAAGGCGGTACAATGAGGCTTGGAGGATATAAATGTATAATAGAAAAGAATTCAATTACATATAATGCCTACGGTAAAACTGATATTATCGAAAGGCACAGGCACCGTTATGAGTTTAACAATAAGTATTTTAATGATTTCAAAAATCATGGGATGATACCGGTAGGTATTAATCCCGAATCGAATCTTGTTGAAATAATTGAAATAAAAGGACATAAGTGGTTTGTAGGGGTTCAGTTTCACCCCGAATACAGCAGCACTGTAATAAATCCGCATCCTCTTTTTGTAAGCTTCATCAAAGCCTGTATAGGATAATTTTTACACCCTTGATTATCCCTTAAATTCATATTTTTAAATGACCACAAGTAATATTAACAACCAGATATAATGGATAAAAATACAATTACTGGAATTGTTTTAATTCTGCTGATCTTTGTAGGTTTCAGCGTCTACAACAGCAGCAGGATGAACAAAGAATATGAGTCTGCTGTCAAAGTAGCGCAGGAGCGGGAGGCCAAGGGAGAGCTTGAGAATGCGAGAGCAGAATATATAAATGCTTTAAGATTCAAACCAAATCAACCGGAAGCCCTTGCAAAAATAAGCGAATTAAATAGCAGGCTCGGAATGAGCAATGAGGCAGCTAAAAAAGACTCCACAGGAGTTCAGACTCAGGCAGGAGCTGAGGCTGCAAGCAGAGCAATTGCCAGGTCGGATAGTAACCGTTACGGTGTTTTTTCGAAATCAGCTATTGGGGAAAATGATTTTATCACTCTTGAAAATAACAAGGTAGAGCTCAAAATTTCATTGAAGGGGGGAAGGGTTTACTCAGCTTTGCTGAAAGAATTCAAGACTTTCGATTCACACCCATTGATTTTGTTTTCAGGTGATTCTACCGTTTTTGGTTTTAATTTCTTCACTGCCGATAACAAGGCAATTGAAACCAACAACCTCTTTTTCAAGCCTGTATCGGACCAGAAATCATACAATGCCAGTAAGAGCTCTCAAAGTGTTGTCCTTCGCTTAATGGCCGGAGAGGGCAAGTATATTGAATATACATATACCCTTGCTCCTGGTAAGTTTATGGTTGATTTCAATGTCAACTTCAAATCGATGGAAGGGATAGTGGCCTCAAACCAGAATAACCTTACTCTCGAGTGGAAGATGTACATGCCGCAGCAGGAGAAGGGCAGACAGAATGAAGAGAACTATTCAACAATTAAATACAAATACTTTCAGGATGACGTTGACGGCTTACCCTTAAGGTCATCGAAGGAGGTTGCAAAGGCTGATATAACAACCAAATTAAGTTGGGTTGCATTCCAGGACCAGTTCTTCTCATCTGTTGTTGTAACAAATGATTATTTTCTTAACGGGTCAGTGACCTCAACCCGCACCCTGACATCCAGGAAATATATAAGGTATTACACAACCGAAATTGGAGTGCCTTTTAATCCGGGTTCTTCCAATGCGTTAAAAATGAAGTTATATTATGGCCCTAACAATATTTCAATTCTGAAAAAGGAGGGTCTGGAACTTGAGAAGATTGTCAATTTGGGAAAGAATATTATCGGATGGATCAACAGGTTTGCAATTATTCCGATTTTTCACTGGCTTGAGAAGTATATATCAAGTTATGGGATTATCATTCTAATTCTTACCATTATAATTAAGCTTGTACTTTTCCCCTTCACTTTCAAATCCTATCAGTCAACTGCCAAGATGCAGGTTTTGAAGCCAATGGTTGATGAGCTTGGGAAAAAATATCCAAAACAGGAAGATGCTCTTAAAAAGCAGCAGGCAACAATGGATCTCTATAAGAGGGCAGGGGTAAACCCCATGGGAGGTTGTCTTCCGATGCTCCTTCAGATGCCTATTCTTTTTGCCATGTTCCGGTTCTTCCCGGTTTCAATTGAGTTGAGGCAACAACATTTCCTTTGGGCTACTGACCTGTCAGCCTATGATTCGATACTTACTCTGCCCTTCATGATTCCGGCTTACGGAAACCATGTAAGTCTGTTCACGCTTCTCATGACTGCTTCACAGCTTCTCACCATGAAGATGACAGGCTCTACAACAGGTTCAGATCAGCCGGGGATGAAACTAATGATGTATATGATGCCTGTTATGTTCATGGTTGTCCTTAATAACTTCTCCTCAGGTCTTACATATTATTATTTCCTTGCGAATATGATAACCTACGTTCAAAACATAATTTCGAAACGGTTAATAGATCAGAAGGCGGTGCTTGCCACTCTTGAAGCCAACAAGAAGAAGGCGGTGCCAAAGTCGAAGTGGCAGCAACGGCTTGAAGCAGCAGCGAAGCAAAGAGGAATTAGCGCTCCAAAAAAATAAATAGCTTTACATAAAAGGAATAAAAGAATTCCCCCTTCCAATGATAATTTAGTTTGTTATCAGGGAGGGGGAATCTTTTTTTTTACGTGGGAGTACAGCTACTTCCCGAGATTATAGCTCATCAGAAAAAACTGACTTTGGAAGATTCCGAAGGTTATACCTCGAAGCCATTGCTTCACCGTAGGCGCCTGCAGACCTGATAGCAATAATATCGCCCCTTTTGGTCTCCGGGAGTTCAATATACTTGGCAAAAGTATCTGATGACTCGCAAATTGGTCCTACAACATCATAACGGTATATACTTCCATCGGAGGTGAGGTTCTCAATTTTATGATGGGCCTGGTAAAGTGCTGGTCTGATAAGATCGGTCATCCCGGCATCGAGTATTGCAAATAATGTTTGGTTGCCATTCTTGATATAAAGAACCCTTGAGATCAGGCTCCCGCATTGTCCCACTACCGAACGGCCAGGTTCCATGTGGAGTTCCTGCCCTGGTAAAAGGTCGATAAACTCATTCATCAATGAAAAATAGTCTTCAAACTGGGGAGCTTTTTCAGGATTCTCATAGTCAATACCCATTCCACCGCCAACATTAACTACACTGAGATTGATTCCATGGGAAGAAAACCACTCCTGAAGCTCATTAATTCTTGAACAGAGGCTTTTGAACACTGACATACGTGTTATCTGCGAGCCGACATGAAAATGCATACCAATAAGATCTATGTTGCTGAAGGCGGCAATTTTCTTTAATACCTCATCAAGCTCCCAGGTATTAATGCCAAATTTGCTCTCTTCTACTGCAGTGGTTATATATTTATGAGTATGTGCTTCAATATAGGGGTTAATCCTGAGCGCTATACGGGCAACCTTATTCAGTTTTGTAGCAATATGGTTAATGACTTCAATCTCGGGTATCGATTCACAGTTGAAACAGAATATTCCGGCTCTCAGTGCCGCATCAATTTCCTTATCTGTTTTACCAACGCCGGCAAATACAATCTGTGATGCGGCGAAACCTGCATCAAGAGCCGCTGAAATTTCATTATAACTAACGCAA
This sequence comes from uncultured Bacteroidota bacterium, assembly GCA_903865465.1. Lineage (GTDB taxonomy): Bacteria > Bacteroidota > Bacteroidia > Bacteroidales > VadinHA17 > LD21. The sequence continues at coordinate 1,656 of CAIPJU010000317.1, read as the reverse complement.
TCGGCACCGAATCCATATGATGAGATAATCTTAAGGATCCGCTCATTCGAATTTGCCTTTACAGCGTAGTGTACTTTATAACCCGAGTTGTCAGATTCTTTCTTCAGCTGGTTAAGCGTGGAGTAGAGAACATCAAGGTCATAGTAGTAAAAGGGGGTTTCAATCTCCCTGAACTTCGCGATTGTTTTAAGGTCGATCATTTTATCAGTTAAATAGATGTTTGCTGAGCAGTCTCAGGGCTTCTGTTTTTCTCGATGTATCAATTAACAGCGACAGGCTGTGAGGGCTGCCACCATAAGATACCATTTTCAAAGGAATAGTATTTAGCGCTTCAAATATTTCAGGAGCCGAACCGGTCCGTTCTGTCCTGAAATCGCCAACAATGCATATTATAGATTGATTCTGCTCGATTTCAACCGATCCGAGATCCCTCAGATCTTTTGCTATCTGATCGATGAAATCTGAATTGTCGATGGTAATGGAAACGGAGATCTCGGAGGTTGTAATCATATCAATAGGTGTACGGTATGCCTCAAAAATCTCAAATACCTTTCGAAGGAAGCCATAAGCCATTAACATCCTGTCGGATCGTATTCTTAGTACTGATATTCCGTCCTTGGCAGCAACGGCTTTATAATCAAGTTGATCTGACTCTGAAGTAATAAGGGTTCCTTCATCATCAGGCTCCATGGTATTCTTAAGCCTGACAGGGATGTTATTTTCGCGGGCAGGGTTAACGCTTGAGGGGTGAAGAATTTTTGCACCGAAATAAGCAAGTTCAGCAGCTTCGTCGAATGATAACTGACGGATCACGCTGGTATGTTCAACATATCGTGGATCATTGTTATGGAATCCATTTATATCGGTCCAGATTTGAATTTCCCTCGCATTGGCTCCCGCCCCGATCAGCGAAGCTGAAAAATCGCTTCCGCCCCGTTTAAGGTTATCAATTTCGCCATAGGCATTACGGCAGATAAAGCCCTGGGTAATAATTATCTTTTCTTTTTTATAATTTTCCAGTTCCCGGGACAGGTTTTCCTTTATATAGAATGCATCCGGTTCACCATCCTTATCAACCCTCATGAAGCTTAATGCGGGTAGCAGGGCCGATTCAATATTTCTTTCCTGCAGAAGAAGGTGAAACAATGAGGTGGAAATGAGTTCGCCCACCGACAGGATAGCTTTTTCCTGAAGCTTGGTAAATACCCTTAGGGTAAAATTCCTGATATATTCAATATGAGAATCAATCATCTCGTGTCCAAGGGCCTTGTATTCGTTTGTTGAATAAAGATCCTCAACAACCTGGTAATAATTTGAGCTCAGCGAGTCAATTTTCAGCGATGCAGCATTGATGTTGTCAGCATAAAGAAGTTCCGCAATTTCGACTAGCTTGTTTGTAGTTCCCGACATTGCGGAAAGAACAACAATTTTCTCTTCATTGTCGCTTATCAATGGTATCAGCGCCCTGATCCTGTCGGGATTTCCAACTGAAGTCCCCCCGAATTTCATTATTTTCATTTCTTTTTTTTTATAAAAAAACCTGCATTTTCTATTTGCAGGTCTGGTTCAATGTTTTTCTATCGGATTATAATAGAGGGCAATGCAGACCTGATGTACAGATGCCTGTTAATCCACATATGCTTTTTTATCTTACGG
>CAIPJU010000316.1 GCA_903865465.1 uncultured Bacteroidota bacterium | reverse complement strand
GAACAATATACCTCAATAAACTGCAATACTGTATCAGGTCAGTTAAGAGTTTATTAAACATGTTCTTTAAACTCCCAGGTACCTGATTATATTTAACCACTAAATATTTCTACTCCTATCTCTAAATACACAACAACGTCCCTTACTGCAGGAACAACACTTGTGACTGATGCAAGATATTCAACATATATTACATTTGACTATTATGATGCCATTAACAATCTTAACAGCTACACCCCAAGAAACTCTGGTCCGGTAACATTTATCTGGGGCTATAGAAAAATATACCCTGTGGCAAAAATTGAAGGTACTACCTTTAGTCAGGTAAAATCTGCACTTGGGAATTCCATTCCGGATCTTGGCGCGGGCGGGCTTACTTCAACGCAGATCTCAAATCTCCGTAATATAAACAATTCATTCGTTACAATCTATACCTATGAACCTTTGTTAGGCATGACTTCTTCAACTGATCCAAACAGTATAGCAACATTTTATGAATATGATTCATATAATCGTCTTAAATGCATCAAAGACCATGATAGCCGCATTCTTAAAACATACGAATACCATTATAAATGAAACACGCTGCCATGATTAATCTGAAAATAAATACAAATCTGAGTTTGTACCATTTCTTTGTGGTAATCATTATTCTTATTACTTCTGCATTTGCAAACTTAGTTTCTGCTCAGCCTCAGAAAACCTGGCAATGGGTGAAACAACTCGGAGGTAAATCGTGGGACATTTCTTCGGGTGTTGCAGCGGATTCAAAAAATAATCTGTATGTCGCTGGCAGCTTCTACGATACATTGAGATGTAATAACAAAATTCTGGCTTCAGCAGGAAACCAGGACCTGTTTGCAGCAATTTTCAATGAGAATGGGACATTGAAAGAATTTATTTCAGCAGGAGGTAGGGGAAACGATCTTGTAACTTGCCTTTGCCTGGCGGCTGATGACAAACTTGCCCTTGGAGGTGTCATTTCCGACAGTTCACAATTTGAAAAAAATATGGCGCCTGGCAGAGGGAAACGTCTTTTTGTGGCTGAAATGAATAATAAAGGTAAATTTATCAGCGTATGTACAATTAACGTACTAAATGACGCATCTATTAATATGATATCATCAGACCGGCAGGGAAACATTTTTGTTGCCGGTTCATTTTCGGGAACAATAGAAGCAGAAAATCTAAAAGCTATAAGCAGGGGCAAAGGAGATATTTTTATTGCCCGAATAAGCAAAACAGGAAGCCTCGAAAAACTTTTCTCGTTCGGTAGTAAAGAAGATGATTATCCTGGTTCAATAACAGTTGATCCTTCAGGTAATCCATTGCTTTCAGGGACTTTCAGCAAATCATTTGATATTGGTGAAACCAGACTTGAATCAGGTTCAAAACTGGTAAATAGTAATAATTTTATTATAAAACTTGATAATAACTTTAATGTCATTTGGACTAAAAGCCTGATGGGCAACGAATATGCCAGCATTGCTTCAATTAAATCTGACAACACCGGAAATATTTACGCAACAGGAAGTTTCAGCTCCCAACTTAGAATTTTTGATACTCTCCTTCTTTCAAAAGGTTATACGGATGCCTTCATTCTAAAACTTAAACCTGATGGCAGCCTGTTGTGGAGTAAAACATTTGGCAGTTGGTATTATGATTATGCCTCCAGTGCCAATATAGATAATCTTGGAGGGCTAATCATTGCGGGTTCAATTGGAGATTCTCTTTCAGTTGACTCTCTAAGTATTAAGCCAGTTTCAAAAGAAAACTCTGCAGTTGTCATCCAGTTTTCACCGGAAGGAAAGGCTGTCTGGGCAGATTGTATTTCAGGATCTGGACGAAATTTCAGCAGTGGTTCCGCTCTCGATAAACGTGGCAACCTATATTTTACCGGCTCTTTTCAGAATAAATTTGAAAAAGAAG
>CAIPJU010000315.1 GCA_903865465.1 uncultured Bacteroidota bacterium | reverse complement strand
CCCTCGAAAAGACAAACAGGAAATTTATCAGGCGGTTCAACTACCTTGAAAAAGAGACACTCACCAAAGGACAATCACTTCACGACATGAGCCTTGAGGAGATGAATGTTATCTGGGAAGAAGCCAAGAAAGAAGATCTTTAATCCGGTTATTCGCTCTTTGGTTCTTCGACGGCGGAAGAGTCTTCACTATTAGCGGCCGTTTCTGTTCCAGCTTCAGCCTGCTTTTCTTCTTCCTTTACCAGAAGATTAAGCTTTTGAAGTAAGTTATACCAAAGGGCAACCTTCTTTATATCGCTGATGTAAACCTTATCTCTTGAATAATCGGGAAGAACTTCCCCAAACCATTTTTTAAGCAGTTCATTATCAGCCTTGGCATCGGGAGCAGGACCTCCTGCTTCTTTTTCAAAAACGAGATCAAAAACTTTTCCGAGAGGCACATCCTCTTTTTCAGCAAAAATTGCAATGTCGTCAAGCGAACTTACCTTAGCGGTTCCGCCGGCACTGGTTCTTTTTTTAGTTTCAAGGTGTTCAACAATTATAGAACCTTTTCCCTGAGCAATAAACCTGAAAAGTCCCGGTTGACCTGAAATAGCAAGAATATCTTTTAATATCATAGTGTCTTTAGTTTGTGCAAATTTAGGTTATGTATTTTAATAAAGTCCCAATGGCATCCTGTTTTCTGCAGATCAGACCATATTTCTTTCCTTTTTAATCTTTTCGTAGGCTTCGTTTACCTTTTTGAACTTCTCATCAGCTGTCTTTCTGAATTCCTCGCCAAGATGGCTTACTTTGTCGGGATGGTATTTCATCGCCATCCTTCTGTATGCTTTCTTAACATCGTCATTTGTCGAGGAGGGTTCAATTTCAAGTATCTTATAGGAAGAGTCAGTTTCAGGAATAAACATGTTTCTGATAGAGGTAAAATCAGTGTTACTAACTCCAAGGTAACCTGAGATCTTCTCTATTATTTCCATTTCTGATGAATGGATAGTACCATCGGCCAGTGATATGTTAAACAGCAGATGAAGAAGCTGAAGCCTTGAGGAATAGTCCATATTGCTTCCTATCTGGATTGATACGTCCCTGACAGGAATGTCCTTTTTAAGAATATCCTTGAGCATCAGGACTGCCTCTTTTGCAGTTTCCTGTCCAAACTGAACAATAAAGAATTGTTTTACGTAATCAAGTTCCGACTTTACTACTTTGCCGTCAGCCTTCATAACGGCAGCCACCAGGACAAGCAGGCTCATCACAAAATCACCCTGAGTCGTCCTTGCAGGATGCGATGATGAGGTGTGGGTCTCAACAGTGGCACCATCGATCATTGAACCGACCAGGAAACCAAGAAGTCCTCCGATAGGTCCTCCCATAGCAAAGCCCAGTCCTCCGCCCAGCCATTTTCCAAAGAATCCCATTTTAATCTATTGTGTTTATAATATCTAAAATCTCAGCATGAATTTCAAGAACAGCAGGTATTATCATATCATTTTCTGAGTTGCTGATGACATAATCGGAGAGTTTAATTCTTGAAATATCGTCCATCTGATTCCTGATTCTCGCCATTACATCGGCTCTTGAAAGGCGGTTCCTGATAATTACCCTCGAAATACGCTCATCGACCGGGGCAATGACAGTAAGGGAACGATCACAGAGTCGTGCAGCTCCGGTTTCAAAAAGGATAGCTGCTTCCATAATTACATAAGCTGAAGTTTGTTCTTCCCTCCATTTTTCAAAATGATCGAGTACTAAAGGATGAATCAGAGAATTGATTTTTTCAAGGGCGCTCTTATTGTTGAAAATCATTTCTGCAAGGCCCGAACGATCGAGAGTTCCGGTTTTGTACAGATCCCTCCCGGCAATAGTATTTACGGCTTTGATTATTCTTTCATCACTGTTCATAATCGCCTTCGCCCTGATATCAGCCGAAAAAACAGGAATTCCCAGGACATTGAAAACCCTGCAAACCGACGTTTTGCCACTGCCTATTCCGCCAGTAACTCCTAGTGTAAATGTCCTGCGATTTTCGCTTAACATAGTGCTAAATCATTTCCGTAGCCGGTCTTTATCTACCCCTAAGTACTTTATTGTCAGGTTTCATAGGTGATGGCTTTGCCATACTCCTGTCGAGGGTAAAAAAAAGAGAATCAGGCGTGACTGATACTATTTCGCATCCTGATTTTAACTGTGAAACTATGGTACCCTTTAAAACATAAGTTAAAATATAGTTTTTTAACTCCCCACCAGACTGAATCCTATGATATGCCATTGCTGATATGTCTATTCCCACAGGCGCTTCGGTTCCTGAAATTTTCAATTTAATAATCGAAAACCCTGTTCCCTTAAGATTCAGATTCAATTTGACCTCATCTTCATTCCTTACAACAAAGCCATCCGGCGGATTCACATATCTGACCGGACAGACGATTGTTGATTCAGTCTCTTTACCCAGAAAATTAAGAT
>CAIPJU010000314.1 GCA_903865465.1 uncultured Bacteroidota bacterium | reverse complement strand
GCAAATGATTACCTGGTAAAAGTTGGTGATCAGGCTCCCGATTTTACTATTCATGAAGCCGATGGGAAATCATATAAATTATCTGACCTCAGGGGAAAGGTGGTTATGCTGCAGTTCACTGCCAGCTGGTGCAGCGTCTGCCGTAAGGAGATGCCTTTTATTGAAAAGGAGATCTGGATGGCCAAAAAGGGTTCCGGACTGGCAGTAATCGGAATTGACAGGGACGAAGCCGTTGATAAGGTGGTTAAATTCAGGAAGGAATTGGCTGTTACCTATCCACTTGCACTTGATCATGGTGCAGATATTTTTGGGCTTTTTTCGAAAAAAGAGGGTGGGGTAACCAGGAATGTGATTATCGGCAAAACAGGTAGAATTATTTATCTAACAAGGCTTTTCGACCGGGAGGAATTTGATGGGATGAAGAAGGCGATATTTTCTGAACTGGAACATTGACCTTTGAGTTTTACGATATTGCAGAAAATAAATCGTCGGGTAAATGCAACCTTTAAATGAATTTAGCGTTATATAAAACAGTTTTAAAGTTTCTACTCAGTTAAATTGTTATTAATTAAAGTTTAAATCTGGAAATAATGAAAAAACTATTTGCCCTCGCACTCGTAACCGTAATGACGGTTCCGGCATTTACGCAGATAAATTTTGGTCTTAAGGCAGGTGTGAGTTCAACCTCACTTACGATGCCAGGCATTAAGAACATTACTTCAGGAAATACAACATATTCAGTTAATGCCCTCTCCAACGCCCGGTATGGATTTCATGGTGGTGTTTTTATGAGGCTTGCCCTTTTCGGAGTCTATCTTCAGCCTGAATTGCTTTTATCGACCCGAAGCGATGAATATACAATAGTAAAGGATGCTGGCTCAGCAAATCCTGTTACTCTTCCGAATGTTACTCAGAACCTTACAAGGCTTGATATTCCGGTTATGTTAGGCTATAAACTTGGACCGCTAAGGTTGAATCTGGGTCCATCCGGTTCAATTCTCCTGAATTCCCCAAAGGATCTTATTACGGATCCCAATTTTAAGAGCATGTATAATAAAATGACAATAGGATACCAGTTAGGAGTAGGCGTTGACATACTTAAGAAAGTTACTTTCGATCTGAGATATGAGGGAAGTCTTAAGAAATACCAAAATCAGATCCAGAATCTGACAGGAGGAAAATTCGCAATCGATGACAGACCCAACGCTTTCCTTTTAAGCATTGGGCTTATTCTATAAGAAGCTGATATACAGTATAAATATTAATATCTATAGCAGAGACTTGCTTTGGCGTTTCTCTGCTTTTATTTTGACAGCAGCATCTTAGCAGCGACCAATAATAGAAGCACTCCGAATATCTTTTTTAGAACAGCCTGAGGCAATGTAAGTGCATACTTTGATCCGAACCAGGAGCCAATAAGAAAACAGATTGCAAGGATAATCGCAAATTTTATATTTACATGGCCAGTTTTGTAATAGTTATAGGCAGCAATAATACCGATGGGAGGCAGCATTACTGCCAGGCTTGTACCTTGCGCATCGGTCTGGCTGAAACCCATAATAAAAACTAAAGCTGGTGTCATTATTATTGCTCCGCCAATACCCAGCATACCGGCCATAATACCTGTTATTATTCCTATAGCAATAAGGATAAGCAACATTGAGGTTGACATATTAGTCGTTTTTTAATTAATTAACTGATAAAATTAAAAAAAGATAAGCTCTTTTTAATTAAAAACGTTTGGTATCAGGAAAAGTTGGCTGGAATCTCAGGAGACCGGGTGAATTCCTTTTATAGCTTAGGCCATCAGGAATGAGCAAGCCATAACGCTTTTTCATTTGGCTATAATGATTAAATTTGCACTTCAGTAAATGCCGGATGAAGAAAAAGATAATAGTTTTAGTTTCAGCTCTTTCAATATTATTATTGATTGCGGTGATATTTGGGGGACAGATAATGTTCGGCATTACGGTAAAACCAAAAACAGGTCACAAAGCAATCTATATTCCTACAGGAGCCTCATATCAGCAGGTATTGGATACCCTTAAATCGGGATTGACAATTAAGAACTTCACAATATTCAAATGGATGGCTGAAAGAAAAGGCTACCCTTCATCTGTTAAATCAGGTAAATATGTGTTCAACAGGGGCTTGAGTTATTATGATTTACTTATTATACTGCGTACTGGCAG
>CAIPJU010000313.1 GCA_903865465.1 uncultured Bacteroidota bacterium | reverse complement strand
GAGAATGAGAAGATAGTATTTGTCAGCAAAATGTAATTAGTCCGGAAGAAATATTTTTAGCTTGATGGATAAGACATTCATAAATGAAAGAATACAAATATATGAGTATCGTGAATCTGACATAAGAATCAATTGACTTTATCATAATCCATTGCACGGAAACAGTTACTTACATAGGGTAAGGCAATATAAAGAGCTGATCTCCAATATTCCCATGTATGACCTCCATCGCGGACACGAAGTTCATAGGGAATCTGTTTAGCGCGCATGGCGGAGATGAATTCCATATTCGGATCAAAGGTGAAGTCATCATCGCCGCAATCGATAAACCATTTAACCGTTTTCAAGGCTTCGGTTTTCTGGGGAGTGGCGTTTTGAATGATTTTAACGCAGTTATTGTTTTCCACCAGTTTCTGCACCTTCTCCATAACAGTATCCTTAGGGTCGATGAATTGCAATTTCTGCCTGTAGAGATAAGCGCTCATCTCATAAGCAGCGCAGAAAAGCTCCGGATGAGTGGTGGCATAGACTACAGTTCCTCCTCCGCCCATCGACAGGCCTGCAATGGCGCGGTGTTTCTTATCACCGTTTATCCTGTAATGTGACTCAATGTAAGGAATCATCTCACCAAAGAAATAATCCTGGTAGCGCCATTCGGGGCTGTTGAAATAATTCATGAAAGTCTTGCCTGCCTCAGGGCAGACGATAATCATCTCGCAGGCTTCGTTTGAAGCGATGAGCTGGTTTGCAATAGTCTCGAGTTGTCCCTGTTTTGGCCAGTCGGTGTGACTTCCCCCTCCACCGTGGAGAAGGTACAAAACAGGATAATATTTATCCCTGTTCTTTTCATAACCGGCAGGAAGGAAAATAGCATATTCACGATCTTCTTTCAGTATGGTACTGGGCATTGTTTTGTATTCCACCTTACCGGTTTCAGGCATCTGGGCAGCAAGCCTCCCGGTAAAAAACGCCATCATGGCTAAAAAGGAGAGAATTTTTTTCATTGCTTAATTAACAGGTATGAGTTTTACAATCGGAGTGTAAATTTATGAAAATAAGTTCTATCCGGCGCTGATAGGCAGAGCTTGTTCAACAATTACCGGCAGAGAAAACTTAAATACACTTCCTTTTCCGGCTTCACTCTCAACCCATATCTTACCATGCTGTTTTTCCACAAAATCTTTACAGAGTAATAATCCTAATCCTGTTCCTTTTTCGTTTGCCGTACCTGTTGTGGTTTTAACATCAGACATGCTGAATAGTTTTCCCAGGAGATCGGGCTTAATTCCTACTCCGTTATCCGAAACCGAAACTGTTATGTTTTTATCACAGCCCTCGGCCTTGATACTTATTGTCCCTCTGTAATTTGTAAACTTGATGGCATTCGAAACCAGGTTTCTGATTACGGTTTTGAACATATTTAAATCTGCAAAAACTTCAATATTCTTATCCATAAGTATGTTGATGGCAATATCTTTTTCCTTTGCATTTTGTAGGAGAACCTCCACTGCGTCACTGCAAACATCCGACAGAACTATTTTCTGGGGATCGAAAGAGTATAATCCCTGTTTCATTCTTGTCCAGTTGAGCAGGTTATCGAGAAGACTGTAAAGGTTTGATGCTGATTTACTCATGAGCATTGCAATCTCCTGAAGCTCCTTTAATGAGATTGATTCCATTTCCTCGGTCATTATATGAGACAATCCGAGGAAGGCATTAAAGGGTGTCCTAAGGTCGTGGGCAATAATGGAAAAAAATTTGTCTTTGTCGGCAATGACCTGAAGTAATTGTTTCTCGCTCTCTTTTAATGCAAGTTCAGACTTCCTATGCTCGGTTATATCATGGACAACAGTTAATCTGTATTTCTTATCCTGCACATAAATGTTTTCGGATGAAAGAAGTACATTTTTGATATCACCATTCTTCGCCCTGAGCTCGGATTGAACATTTGATACATTCCCTTTGCTGTCCTGGTATTCTAAAATGGTATTTCTTGTTTCATATGTTAAAATAAGTAACTCCAGCGCTGTTTTTCCAATTACCTCATTTTTGTCAAATCCCAGCAAAGTGTTGAATGCCTCGTTTACTTCGATGTATTTCATGTTTTCGAGGTCGCTTAAGCCACAGGCGGAAGGGTTGAGATGAAATAATTTCGAGAACTTTTCTTCTGATAACTTAATGCGCGAAATATCCTTTGTAACTCCGAAAATCACAGGTTTGCCGTTCCAGAACCCATGGCAAACCCGTGTTTCAACCGGAATCTGGACGCCTGATTTGGTAATTACAGGAACAGGGCAAAACTTTGTTGACCCGCTTAACATTTCGCTGACAATTCTACCAACTTCTTCATGCCGTTCGGGAGGATGAACCATAAAAACTGACTTACCTGCCAGTTCCTCACGTGTATAACCGAGTTGCTCAATTACTGTAGAGTTGGTATGAATTATATTACCCTGCTCATCCAGAACAAAAAGAAGTTCGTCGATTGTATTAAAAAAGGTTTCATAATTCAGACTCGTCTGTTGCTGTAAATATTCAGCATGCTTCCTTTCAGTATTATCGTAACTGACCAGGGCAATCCCAATTAATTCATTGTTGGTATTAAGAATGGGAGAATAATGAACCTGCAGCCACTGCTTACCGTCAGCAAGTTCAAAAGTGGTTTCATATGATACCGACCTGCCCGATTTAACCTCATCTATATATTTTGAAGCGTACCTGAAGTTTGCCTCACCAATGACATCTTTTATATGACTGCCGATTATTTTTTCCTTTGGAATACCAACTGACTTCTCATATAAATCATTCACGAATTCGTATCGTAAAGTATCCGGATTTAAATATGCAATATGTATCTTAACGTAATTGGCCAGGGCAAGAAACTTAGTAACATTTACTTCAGATTTAGGGGGAGCTGAATTTTTAGATGCTTCCTGACTTGATTTTAGCTTACTCAATTCAAGTTCTAATTCTTTAATCCTGTTTTCAAGTTCAGGTTTTTTCATCTTTGTAACTGTATATTTAAAAATTACAAAATTTAAATGAGCTCATCTTTAATGAAAAGAAGCAACCAGGGAACAAATTTTTTATACCCCAAATATAATCGAGGGGATCAACTTTCTATGTCTGAATGTTAGTTTTAATTTAGGAAAGTGGATAAGATTACTTAGTTTGGCTGATAATCTAAAAAAGAAATACCTGTGTTGGTATTAATTATTTACCACTTCACTCCACAATCAGCACTCCGCAATCTGCACACCACTGAAAGCAGTCATTGAAAAACCTGCATTATTTTCAGGAAAATAACAGCTTTGCTTAACAAGTTTAGGATTGAGTTTGATTTAAGAGAGATGGCATATTAATTTTAACTTATCGGTTAAATTGGCATACTTTCATATTTGCCTGTCGATCCCGTTTGTATCCTGGATTAGATTGGTGTATGTATTCAGGAAGATGGGATTCCTTGCCGATCTGAATCCGGCAGGGGACTTATTGGCTTAAACCACATCGTTTAAGTTCCCGAATCCGGGTATATATTCTTTTTTTCATTGCGGAGTACTATCAGTCAATTATTGTTAACACGAATCCCTGTGGAAAAGTGTCCAGAGGACTTATTCATATTAAGAAACTGACTATCTTTATATGAAATGTGGATATCTTGCCACATGCGGGAGAACTTAATACTAAATAATATGAAAAGGGTAGTAGCACTTTTACTGTTTACTGTTTGTTGTTATGTATTGACTAATGCGCAAACAACACTTATCTTACAACCTGATGCAACAGCCGGGAAAGACGCTCTGCTTCATGGACTTGCCAGCGAAGTTAATAATAACTATGGCAGCATTCCAGATTTCTATGCAGCTGCATGGACTTTCGGTGGCGTTCCCGGTGTAATACGGAGCATAGTTGAGTTTGACCTTACATCTGTACCGGCAAATGCCATCATCACTAGTGCAAAACTGTCACTGTTTGCCCGTGATAACACAAGCGGGATAGGCCAGCATTCAACGTTAAGCGGACCCAACGATTGCTGGCTGGAAAGAATAACATCGGCCTGGGATGAATCGACTGTTACGTGGAATACCCAGCCCTCCACAACTACTCAAAACAGAGTCACTTTGCCTGCCTCAACAAGTCCGACTGAAAATTATACCGACATTGATGTTACAGCACTGGTGCAGGATATGACCGACAAACCCACGGAGAGCTTCGGCTTTATGCTTAAACTTTCAGATGAAAATTACTACAGGAAATTGGTTTTTTGCTCAAGCGACAATACGAATCCCGATCTACGTCCAAAACTGGAACTGGCTTATTCGATAGCAAGCGGAGTGAATGAACCAAAAGGCGCTGACCTGAATGTCACCTTTTATCCGAATCCAGCCGGTGATTTAATAACAGTTAAGGTAAATGCAGTATTTATAGGTACACCATACTCTATAAATGATCTTTTGGAACGCCCTCTCCTGACAGGTAAATTGACATTGGAAAGATCAGAAATAAATATAAAGGAGTTACCACGAGGTATATATATCTTAAGAGTTGGAGAGAGGAATCAGAAGTCATATAAACTTATGAAGAAGTAAAACCGCTATTTAGCTCTATAAATTGTTTTAATTCCGCATTCCGCACTCACAGATCGTCAATCCGAAATGCAGGGATTTCAAATTGACCTGAATTCCGCAATTCCCCCAATCACCTGGAAGTTGGTTTGGGCAAGGTGATTCTTCTAAATCATTAACCGGTTTCAGCTTTGCCAGATTGGAATGGCTGTCCTGTTTTCGCCCTTATTTTGAGGGTGAATATGATTTCTTAATTTGACTGTTGTTAGCATGTTTTTAACTGCGATTCAATTTTACGGTAGCTAAATATCATCCTAAAATCAACTTAGATAGCCTTACCGGCCTGTTGCCTCCCATTGAATGAATCAATCCATTCTATTCGTTGCTTAACTCCAGTACCAATTCCCCTTTTGCTGGTATATCAATGGCATCGTTAAGTTTGAAGTTTTTTGAAGTGATCACATCTTTGCCGGAAGTAAATTTACCTGTTATGTCAGAAAATCGTGAGGTCTTTACCAACTGGCTGGTTAAGGAGCTGTTTAATATCACCATAACTGTATGCTTGTCTTTTATGCGACCATATACATAAATTCCATCTCTTGGCGCATAGTGGATCATAGTCCCTTTTGTAACTGCCTCGCTGGTTTTGCGCCACTGCAGCAGTTTCTGCATATAGCTGAAGGCTTCGTTCTGCATTTCGCTGCGTCCGGCACTTGTGAACTGATCGCTCTTATCACCAGGCCATCCACCCGGGAAATCTATACGAAGCATCCCGTCACCCTCTTCTTTTGTACCTGTCATAAGAATCTCAGTACCATAATAAATCTGCGGGATCCCGCGCACGGTAAGCAAGAAGGCAATTCCCTGTTTAAAACGATTCAAATCGGTCTCATCCTTTTTATTAAAACGGCTCAGATCGTGATTATCCAGGAAAACGAGGATGTTGTATGGATCGGGATAGATAAAGTCCTGGGCAATGTCTTCAAAAATATTGTTAAGGTAGCCATTATCGGTTTTACTGTCAAAGGCATTTTGCGATACGAAGGTTAATGAAAAATCCATAGGTGTCTTAAGATTGGAGTTCTTTGCGTTCAGGAGAGAGTTTTTTTGCCACCAAGCCGATGATGTACTCTTGTTATACCAGGTCTCGCCCACAATATTAAAGTTTGGATATTCATCATAGACCTCTGTGTTCCAGCGAGCCAGGAAATCAAAATCGAGATAGGAGTAGGTGTCCTGCCTGATGCCGTCGATACGGGCATACTCAATCCACCAGATTGTGTTCTGAATGAGGTAGCTTGCAAGGTGAGGGTTAGTCTGGTTCAGGTCGGGCATTTCCCGTGTAAACCAGCCATTTAGAAAAGTATTTTTCTCCGTAGGCGAGGCATGGACATCCATTACTGATACAGTAGCATGATTTGTCTGCATGAAGACTCCCTTATTGTTAATCCACTCCTTCGAAGGAGGATCAGTCATCCACCAGTGCGAACTTCCGCAATGGTTGAGAACCATATCCATTACGATTTTCAAGCCCTTTGCATGTGCTGCTTTTGTCATATCACGAAACTCCTCATTACTTCCAAAGCGCTGGTCGGTTTTATAATAATCGGTAATAGCGTAGCCATGATATGAGCCGCCCCGCATCTTGTTCTCCTGTATAGGATTGAACCAGATTGTAGTTATGCCAAGGTCTTTCAGATAGTTGAGTCGTTTTGTAATTCCATCGAAGTCACCGCCGTGGCGGGAATCTGGATTTTCACGGTTGACCTTAACATCATCCCAGTTGTCATTTTCAGGTTTCCCATTGGCGAACCTGTCAGGCGTAATAAGGTATAAAACATCAGATGAAGTAAAACCCTGGGCACCGCTATTATCGGTCCGTGCTAAGAGAGGATATTCATAGGTGATAACATCCTTCCCGTCGGTGAATTTAATTGGGATAATTCCGGGTTTGGCGCTCTTGCCGACGTTCAGATATAAGAACAAATAGTTGGGATTCTCTGTCTTAGCTGCTTCTATGAGCTTTATACCCGGATAGTTGATCTCGGGTTTTGAATTGCCGATATTGGGTCCGTAACAGAGAATCTGGAATTCGGGTTTTTTCATGCCCGTCCACCAGTTGGCCGGTTCAACACGGGTAAGTGTGAGGGCTTTGGCAGGGGTGTTATTCATTAAAATGAGTGCCAGGAATAGAAAGAATGCTGTTTTTTTTATGTTCCGGCAGAGAATATTTAAGATTCTTTTTTCTTCTGACGCCGGGGTACAATATGTGTTCTTCATCTTCTGTTTGGATTTCGAATTTTATGTCAAACTTAATTGTTTATGATTGAGAATAACGAATTTACTAAAATTTTCAGAATGACCGGAATGTTTAGCAGACATCACCCCATTCGGGTACAGGCCTTAGCCTTAATAGTAAAGCAGCTTCCCTTGTAATCTTACTTAAACCCTTACTATCTCAGAGGTAAATGTTGTAGCGTTTTGAAACATTCAGATGCTTTAAAATGCTACAATATTATTTAAAACTCATTTCCTAAATTGTTTTAAACGACACCAGATCTTATTGTTATCAAAATTGGTCTGATTATTGAAATTTCAAAAGGGTATGATTAACCCGGTTCGGTTATCCATAGCTGAATTAAAAATAACAAAATGACTTCAGCCCGTCTAAGAGAGACATAAATAAAAAGAAATTAGTATGAATAAGATTGTCAATTCATTAAACAGGTCCGGGCATGACGGTTTCATGGCTGGAATCACACTCCTCCTGTTGCTCATATTTCTGAATATTTCATGTAAGAAAGGAGAGTCACCGGTTTTGACAACAGCGTCAATAAGCAATATCACCGGAACTTCAGCTACTTCCGGAGGGACAATAAGCTCAGAAGGCTCAGGAGCAGTCATCTCAAAGGGTGTTTGCTGGAGTACAAGTGAGGATCCAACTATCAAAGGCAATAAAACCACCGATGGTGTGGGAGCAGGCCCATTTACAAGTAATATATCGGGACTTTCAGGAGTAACAACTTATTATGTTCGTGCCTATGCATCAAATGAATACGGGACTGGTTATGGAATGGTGCTGACCTTTTCGACATTAGTTGACAAGGAAAAACTGGAGAATGAAATGATACAGAATTATTTAAATAACAATCCAACCCAAAATTTTCAATTAAAATCAAGTGGCCTCTATTATCGGGATATTGTAATTGGAAATGGGAATTATGCTCAAACCGGGGATACTGCTTATGTTAAATATACTTGTAAATTCCTTGATGGAACACTCTTCGACACAAATACAGACAGGCCGGATAGCCTTATCTTTCCAGTGAATGAGGGCTTCCTTATCGCCGGATTTGATGAAGGGGTTTTATATATGAAGGAGGGTGGTAAGGCTATTTTTTTATTGCCGTCAAAGCTTGCTTACGGCTCAGAAGGCTATTATACTATAGCAGGCTATACCCCTCTTCTCTTTGAAGCTGAGTTGGTGAAATTAAAAAGGCATAATTAAGATTAAAAATGGTCCAATTATTATATCAGACTTGAGGCTCAAATGAAACGTGAATCACTTTTGTCTATTCTTGGCTTATTGGCTTTTCGGAGATATTTTCAAATAATAGTTCAAAGACCATCTCTGTTTATACAATGCAAAACTGACTTAAATTCATTATTAAGACTTTGTTTATTGACACTTATATTTTTAATTTTTTAATTTAAAAGGAGGTAATTATGGGAATTCTTTGTC
>CAIPJU010000312.1 GCA_903865465.1 uncultured Bacteroidota bacterium | reverse complement strand
GCATTAGCTAGTTTATCAACTAAGAAGTACCGGAAGACCCCGCTTTTAGTACCGGGGGTAGGTCATTTTTCAACTGCAAATTTAACTAATTGTAAAAACACGTGTGACCAAAAACAAAACATATTTTGAATACCTGGTTTGGCAGACTGACCATCCGTTTACAAATAAACGGGTTTCAATGATTAATAAAGTATTGGCGTTCCTCGACAAATAAAAGTAGCCTTTCCCTGGTATATCGATCCTGTCTGGCCAGGCACATTTAATATGTTTATGTTATTGATAATCAACACTATTAACATTTTATTAAGATTAATGTTTTGTCTGGCAAATATAAACAGCATTAAAAAATAAAATATCTCATCATCATTCCGCGTTTTCTGTTAAAGGTCAGACCAAACCCTTATTCCCGAAAAACAATTGTTACAGCTGGCATGAAAAAAATCTGGCTTTTAGTTTACATATCCCTACGCTCTTATTTATTTTTCCTTATTCTTCTTGTTGGTTTATTTTCTGTTCCGAATAACTTATCAGGGCAGCATAAAATTGTAACTACCAACTATTCCAACGGGAAACCTAAATCCAGAGGATCAACATTCACTTATCCTGTTTACCGGTATAATACTGTGCTGAAGAAGAAGCTCTATTTTGGCAAAATAGAAAAGAGAGAAAAGGAATGGGACTACTGGTATCAGAACGGGCAGGTTGAAAGAATTGAAAACTATAAGCTTGTTAAGGACAATGATCCGGGAAGTCTCCCCGACGGGTTATGGAGCTATTTTAACTACCAGGGAATCAGGTACAGGGAAGAGAATTATGCCGATGGCAGACTGAAATCGTGTAACAGGGAAATCTATTGTTATTCCTGTCTGGCAGGGAAAATCTCAATCAAGAATGGAGTTGCCGATACATCCTTATTGTTCCCCCTTACAAAACAAAATAATCTGATTATAAACCCGTGTTTCGATTTCTATTATTATAAACCCGTCCCGGTAATTTACCATGGGAATGACGCGATTGAAGCCTGGGTGCCCTTTTGGACTACTCCGGGCAATTACACTCCTGATTACATTAGCAATAACAGGTTTATTGATGTATTGGATTATAATTCTCTTTTTGATTCTAAACTACCTGAAAAATTCAACTACATCGGGATAGCCCTTTTCAAGGATGACGATGATTATTCTGAGTATATCCAGGGGAAATTAACCAGGCCTCTGATTAAAGGCAGAAAATATTGCTTTAAGATTTCGATTAACTCCACGAAATTTACAAAATACCTTGTAAACAGGCTTGCCTGTAATTTTTCCGCAGCACCTATCCAGGTTAATAATGAGAATGAAGATACCTTTTCTCCACAGGTTAGTTTTTCATATTTACCTACAGAATCAAAATCATTTGTGACTCTTTGTAAACAGTTTTCTGCAGATGGAGGTGAAATGTATTTGACAATCGGCCGGTTCATTAAGAAGGAAGATCTCTCTGTAACGGTTAAAGACAGTTTCCCTGACAGTCGGTTTAACCTTGATAAATCATCCTATTATCTGATTGAAGGAGCTGAACTTGATGAAATCGATGATTCATCCGGCTGCAATTGCGGGACAATTATTGATAAACTTCCTGTCCACCCGCCGGACTCAGACAGCGCCAGATTAAATCGGCTGAAATATTTTAACCCTTTACAGGAAGGCATGTCCGTGGTGCTTAACAACATCCGGTTTGATTTCGATAGTTATATACTCCTTGAATCTTCAGAGGCTGAGTTAAACACCTTTTATCAATTTCTAACCAGCAACCCCGACCTGCGATTCAGAATAGATGGCCATACCGATAATATCGGAACCGAAGAATACAATAACAATCTCTCACTAAAACGGGCAAAATCGGTTTATGACTGGCTGGTAAATAAAGGTATTCAAGCCTCGCGAATGCAGTATAAGGGATTCGGGAAGAGTCAGCCCCTGATAGATTCGAATGATGAGAAAGCAAGATCAGTTAATCGCAGGGTGGAGGTAAAAAGAATGGAGGATTAGGCTCCTCTGAGTTAAGTTGAAGTTAACGTTTTGCATCAGGTCCGTTAAGGATTGCGGTCTGAGGATTACGGTATTTAAGCACGACAGCCTGACTTTAATCATCTTTTAAAGGCCTCAATAATCGCTACTTTTGAAAAAAGAAAACATGGATATAAGAGTTATCAAGAGTGAAACGCACACATCGATGCGACTGGTAAAGAGTGAAGATCTTAACCATCACGGAACACTCTTTGCAGGCCGCACTGCAGAGTGGTTTGTCGAGTCGGGATTCATAGCCGCAGCCGCATTGCTCGATCCCAGGCATGTTGTTTGTCTGAATCTGCACGGGATGTACTTCAAAAAACCCGCTAAATCGGGAGATATTCTCAAGCTCTCATCAAAAATCGTTTATGCAGGAAAATCAAGCATCACGGCTTATGTTCATGTTGAGAAGAATGGTGAAGAGTCGCATCTCGTGGACGGGTTTGTAACCTTTATCCATGTAGATGAAAACACCAGGCCTCTTCCACATAATATTTCTATAGAACCTGTTACACAGGATGACAATAGATTGTTTGAAGTTGCAAAGGATCTGCGCAATAAATAATATGACTTTCGGGATTGAGCAATAAGGCATTTATTTATTGGCTTTTCACAGGATAATGGTACACTTTTTGCACAATAATTTCGACCTGGACTCTGATTTATTCCAAAAAAAGTTCCAACTTCAATCGAAATGAGATGACACGTTACTTAATCTTTATTGGTTTACTCATATCTATTGTTCATCCTGCAATTTATTGCCAGCAGCCTGATTACATCAAAGGGAAAGTTATTGATTCCAAAACTTCCGAACCAGTATCTTTCGCAACAGTACGTCTTAAAAACTCACAGGTTGGGGTCATTTCAAACGCTGAAGGTGATTTCAGAATACTGAACAATCCCGGATTTCAAACCGACAGTCTCATCGTCTCCTGCATCGGATATCACAGGCTTTCAGTGGCTTTTAGTGATCTGAAAAGAGTCGGAACAAATAA
This sequence comes from uncultured Bacteroidota bacterium, assembly GCA_903865465.1. Lineage (GTDB taxonomy): Bacteria > Bacteroidota > Bacteroidia > Bacteroidales > VadinHA17 > LD21. Next base: position 4,562 of record CAIPJU010000312.1, on the reverse strand, counting down.
CCTTAAACTTGTACTCAATATTTACAGTCTGCGTGAAGTCACGGTAACTGCCAGAAAAAGAAGACTCAGCCCGGAAACAATCATCGACAGAGCCCTTAGAAATATTAAGAAAAATAATCCGGTCGTGCCCTACAGTTATGTATCCTATTACAGGGATTATCAGAAGGACAGTACTGAATATCTTAACCTGAACGAAGGGATCATTCAGACTCTTGATAATGGCTTTGCCTTTTCTTCAGATTCAAACAGGTACAGATTACTCGATTTCAGAAAGAATATGGATTTCCAAAGATTGGATATGACCCCCTATTATGATCTTCCCGAAACGGATCATTCCGATGTATCATTTAAAAAGATACCTCATGCAAAGGTTGGCGATCAGTACGGCAATGAGTTTTTAATATTGCTGGTTCACGATGCCATCAGGAATTTCGACAAAAGGTCATTTTCATTCGTTGAGACCCTAACAAAGGATTTTATCACGAATCACAGTTTTTCAACACCGGTTGGAATTTATGACGGAAATACATTACTATACAGAATCGGCTTCACTTCAAAATGGCGAATCACAGGTGACAGCCTCCGGACGAAAGGTGCAATATTCATTCAGCCGGATGATTATTCGATACACAAGCTTGAATATTCCGCTTCGTTTTTAGATTCAGATAAGAAGTACAGGGAAATATACAATATTGAGACAGAGTATGGTCATGAGCCTGCGGTTAATTCCAGGATGTGTCTTAAATACATTTCTTTCAGTAATACATTCACTATCCCTGATGAGAATGATAATAATTTCTTTAAAGTTCTGGATATTGCCTGGGGTCAGGAAGGTGGCCCTTATGCCAAATGGACGGACATGACTATTATAGCTTTTTTCAACAGGAAAATCGATCCTGTTTCGGGACGCAAAATTGGAAATTACAACCTTACCGTCGGTAAAAGGGAAGCGAAGATCACAGCTATAAAAGTTGAAGGCGCCAAATTATTTATAACCATCAGAGATGATAAGTTCAAACGCACGGAACTTGATTCCACACGATTAAGTTACGAAGGAGTGAAGGACATTGACGGTAATTTCATTGACAGACGAAAGGAGCATAAATTCCGACAGTTCAGGGAACTCTTTGTGCAGGAATATAATAAGCCTCTTGAATTTCAGAATAATTGTTTTATACAATATTTGCCCCTCGAACAGAACTGTATCTCCATCACTGATAAATCAGGAAGATTCTGGATGAATAGCCCATTAAAAGCTATTGATAAACAACAGGATTCCGTGATTGTGAAATAACTTTAACTCATTGGTACACTGATTTACACAGAGTTGCAAAGAGTTACACAGAGAGAAAGGCAATATAAATAACGACTAACCTTTATAGAAGAAAACTATGAAGGAGCAAAAGATGTTAATTCTGACAGAGAGTTTTTGTACTCAGCCGCGTTTCATCAAAACTTGTACGAAACAGCATACGGAAATTCATTTTAAATTTTAACTTTAATATCGATTGTAAAAAGTCAGACATAAGCATTTGATTGTCATTGAAAGAATGCTTTTATTTATGCGGTGTAGTGAAGTAAAAAAGCGTCAGGATTCAGAAGGGAATTTAGTAAAATTTCTTTCGTCATGGATGTGCAAAAGAAAGAGTATTTCAGCATAACATGGAGCATCAGATTTTAATCATTGGAATCCTTTTTGGGGTAATACTGGTGTTCAATCATTGGGTGTTCAGGAAAAAGCGTGAGCGTCGTCGCAGCTATTACCGAAACGAGTATCTCAAATCAGATGACTGGAAGCGGAAGCGCTATGTAGTGCTCAAACGGGATAACTGGCGTTGCGTTTACTGTGGTGCGCCCGCAACCCAGGTTCACCACAAAAAATACGCGAAAAGAAACATCGGAAGAGAGCCCATCGATTGGCTAGTCTCCGTTTGTAATTCATGTCATGAATCGCAGCATAATTAAATAAATCAAATCTCAAACTTTTCAATCTCCCCCTCAACATATCCGTCACAGCCAGGCACCAATGATTATCCGGTAGAATTACCATACCGGGGCATTTATTAAATACTCAAGCTTCCATATTACTATTACTAGAAAGTCGGATATTATAAAAATAAAAAACTCGGACCTCTGGGATATTAGAACAAATTTAATGTTTAATTTTATAAAGGAATGAGATGAATTTAAATCGAAGAGAGGCCTCGAATAGTAGGCATATATAGCTGTTTTAATAAACTTTGGAGGTGAATAGTTTACAACTATAAAGTTCACTGCGAAATTTGATGACGCTAAATAGTGATATTTGATTGATTAAGACTTTACAGTGAAAATTTTTAAAATATGAAGAAAATAACAATCTCAGTAATTTTTGTATTAAATGCAATGGTTTCGGTTGCTCAAGCTCAATTGAATCCTGATTCATCTTCCCATCTTGCATTCAAAGGAGTCCCTATTGACGGCATACCCGTGAAGATATTTTAAAGATGGAAGAGAACGGTTTTACCCACATAAGCACTGAAGATGGAATTGCTTTGTTAAAAGGCGACTTTGCATCATATAAAAATTGTACTGTAGGGGTAGCAAGGCTGAAGCAAAAGGATTTAGTAAGTAAAATAACAGTGATGTTTCCTGTATCTGATACTTGGTCATACCTTTGGTCTAATTACTCTTCTTTGAAAGAAATGTTAACAGAAAAATATGGCGAGCCTTCAAAATGTGTCGAGAAATTTCAATCTGATAAAATTTAAATGATCGGAATTGAAAAGAAAAAACTAACAACACGATTTATAGCCAATAAGGGTTTCAGTGGTATGCGAAGGATTGGAGAACGCCCCAACTTTTCGCGTAACTTCATAGGAAATCGCCCGCTATCCCTTACTGGCCATACCGGCAAATGTTATATGTAAGGTTCTAATCACCTGACAGCGAGACTAGCACGGCAGTTACCCTACATATAACAGCAAAAGCATTAAAATCTATAAATGTATCAGGACTCCAAACACATGCTCTTTTGCTCACTTTGACTTTGCAGGATAGACAACTAATTGGGGCTCGAAAGCTGTAGTACCTTTAGATCTATACCCACATAATCATCAAGTGTTTCGATCAGATAAAAAGCCTACTTTACAAATATGACTTTTGAGAATAATATTTTAGTGTTTGAATTTTTTAATATTTAATACATGAAGAAATTACTATTAATTAACCCTGTTAATAAAGCAAGAGTTGGTCTTACCATCAATAAAAGTTCGAGATTTCCACCGATTGGCCTTGGGATAATTGCTGCATTGACACCAGATAATTGGGAGGTAACAATATTAGATGAGAACTTTGTTGAGTTCCAATATCAAGAAGCTGACCTTGTTGGAATTACCGCATTTACTGCTTCAGTAAATCGGGCATATGAAATAGCAAAATTATATCGAAATAAAAATATACCTGTTATTATGGGGGGAATTCATGCATCATTGCAAACAGAGGAAGCAATAGAATATGTTGATTCAATAGTTGTTGGAGAAGCAGAAGTAGTCTGGAATCAAGTTATAAAAGACTATGAGTCCAATAATTTGCAAAAAATATATAAGAGTGAAAAAATCGATCTGTCTAAAACGCCAATCGCAAGACATAACTTATTTAATAAAGGTTATATGTTTGGATCAATTCAAACAGCCAGGGGTTGCCCGATGGACTGTGAGTTTTGTTCAGTTACTTCCTTTAATGGGCATACTTATCGACAAAGACCAATTGAAAATGTACTTGATGAAATGGAAAATATACCACAAAAAATGATTTTTATTGTTGATGATAATATTATTGGCCATGGCAAAGAAGCCTCAAAACGAGCATTGGATTTATTTAAGGGGATTATTGATCGTGGTATTAAGAAAGAGTGGTTTTGTCAGGCCTCTTTAAACTTTGCGGATAATGAAGAAATACTTAAATATGCAGCTAAAGCTGGATGCAGGATGGTTTTTATTGGGTTAGAAGCTGAAAATGACGAATCACTAAAAGACGCAAATAAAAAATTAAATCTAAAAATGGGTGTAAATAGCTATGAGGATACTTTCAAGAAAATTAGAAAATATGGAATAGCTGTCCTTGGCGCATTCATTTATGGCTTTGATACTGATAATTCTGCTGTGCTGGATAATAGGACAAAATATATAATTAATAGTGGCGTTGATGTTGTTCAAACAACCATTCTAACGCCTTTACCTGGTACAAGATTATTTAACAATATGCTGAATGAACATAGGTTGCTACATACTAATTTCCCTGAAGATTGGAGTTTTTATGATATGACCGAGGCTATTTTCAAACCAAAATCTATGACTCCTGGAGAACTCAATTTAAGTATGGAAAAATGTAATAGCAGTGTTGGCAAGATTATTGGAAAAAAATTCTTTAAAACCTTATTTGCAACAAGAAGTTTTAAAACCGCTATGTGGGCTTTTAGTTCAAATATTAATTATCAGAACGTATCAAAGAATCAAAAAAATATAAGCTAATAATATAAAAGCAAAAAGAGTGGCGACAGAGTTATAGTATACCTGGACAGT
>CAIPJU010000311.1 GCA_903865465.1 uncultured Bacteroidota bacterium | reverse complement strand
AATTAAACCGAATCAGTTTATCTAATTTGGAATTCACTATAGGAGCTGTTCTGATGAGAAATTTCAATTCAGTTGTATCTTCAAGTTCTTTCAGGGTAAGGGTTCCGACATATTTCTCAATCAAATCAGACGCATTGAAATTCTTTTCATTCAATATGTTTATAAACTGTTTCAGCAATCCCTTATCGCATTTTCCCTCTGATAGGGCATCGAGGTATATTTTAAAAGGAGGTTTTTTTTCGCTGGCCAATGCATTAGCAGCCAGCTTTATATATTCATTTTGATTGGTTGTACTGCGGTTCAGCATTGAAGCCAGATAATTACCATTTGAATCGACAAACAAGGAGGAGGGAAGGTTGCGAGAAATTCGATAGTCAAAAATTATTTTGATGTAATCATTGGTATTATAACCTACTTTAATACATACAAATTTCCCAAAAAGCTCTCCAATTTCATTTCCAGAAAGCCCGTCATTGGCTACAGAATTGCATTGATCGCAATCACTGTCTAATTGTACAAAAACTATTTGATTGGCATTTCCTGCTTTTACTAATGCAGCCGAGAAACTTAGATTTGTATAATTTAAAGGTTGACCAGATACAACTTCAGTGAAGCATAAAAACAATAAAAAAACCAAAAGTCCAATGAATGAACTTCCGATTTTAAATTTTGAAGAATTAGGTTTCATTTAGGACGAATACTAGTGAAAACTCTCTGTAAACCTGATTAAATTCAATCCATATTCCTATAATACAACGCTCTAATTCGTTCTTCCCGGATAGACTTCCAATGCGACCTTTAGACATTCAACAGCCCGCTTCAGGTCATCAATATTAAGTACATAGGCAACCCTGACTTCATCTTTACCGATGCCTGGGGTCGAATAAAATCCGGATGCAGGGGCCATCATTACGGTTTCGTTTTGATATTCAAATTCCTCAAGCATCCACTGGCAGAATTTATCACTGTTGTCGATAGGTAGTCTGACAATTGAATAGAAGGCTCCCATCGGCATTGGTGAAAAGACTCCTGGAATTTCATTCAGGGCATTTATGAAATAATCCCTGCGGTTCAAATATTCCTGGTAAACAGACTCCATATATTCCGCAGGCGAGTCGACTGCAGCTTCAGCAACAACCTGGCCAAGCATAGGAGGGCACAGCCGTGCCATAGCTATCTTTTGGATTGATTTAATGATCCTGTGATTTTTAGAAACGACCGAGCCAATTCTGATTCCGCAGGCGCTGAAACGTTTGGACACAGAATCGATCATAACTACGTTCTCGGAAATTCCATCAAGTTCCAGCACAGAGTGGTGCGTTTTACCGTCGTAAACAAATTCGCTGTAGACTTCATCCGAAATAAGGTAGAGATCATATTTCAGAACCAGCCTGCTCAGCTTCTCCAATTCATCTTTGGTATAAACATATCCCGTCGGGTTATTCGGATTGCATATGAAAATGCCTTTTGTCTTCGGACCAATCACTTTTTCGAATTCATCGATTGATGGCAATTGAAATCCGTTTTCTATTGTTGATGTTATTGGACGAATTACAACATCGGTTGCAATTGCAAAAGATAGATAATTGGCATAGAAAGGTTCCGGGACAATAATTTCATCTCCGGGATTAAAACAGACCATAAAAGTAAAGGAGATTGCCTCTGAACCACCGGTAGTGATCAAAATCTCGGTGGAGTCAACTTCCAGGTTACGGTCTCTGTAGTATTGAGCTAACTTACTT
>CAIPJU010000310.1 GCA_903865465.1 uncultured Bacteroidota bacterium | reverse complement strand
TATCTTTGAAGAGCCCACCCCGGTAATGCTTATCTTTTCAACTTTGGAAAGCGGGATATTGCGTTCAAAAAGTATCTTCCCGAGAATGCCGGTTGCTGAAGTGATAGGATCCAGAGCTTTTGTCCTTATCATGCATACGATTTCATTTTTGTCGCGCAGTACAGCTTTTGTCGTTGTGCTTCCTATGTCTATTCCGGCAATCATAGCCTGTTCTGATCCGTTCTGGTTAAAAATTGAAATGTCTGATCATCAAAGTTAGGAAAAGAAACGGAACGGCTTCCCAGGGCAGCTTATCTTTTTTCTACAAGCTGCTCTGCAATATCTGCTTTGCAACATCGCCAGTCACATTACCTTTTTCGCCATAAGCAGCGCCGGCCTTATTGAATCGTTCAACAATCTTATCTATAGTTTCTTCACCCACACCGTTTTCTGTAAGCCTCGTAAGCAGGCCCAGTGAGCGGAAGAATTTCTCGGTTGATTCAATAGCCCTGTTAATCCTCTCATCATCGCTACCCTCTGTAATTCCCCATACGCGTCCGGCATACTGAAGTATCTTTTCACTCTTTTGTTCTTTAAGTGTCCGGAGCGTTCCGGGATAAACTATCGACAGAGTATGGCCGTGAGTTATCCCGTGAAGGGCAGTAAGCTCATGCCCGATCATATGAGTCGCCCAGTCCTGCGAAATGCCCATACCGATAAAGCCGTTGAGAGCCATGGTTGCCGAAAGCATATAATCGGCCATCACATCATAATCATGCTGATTTGCTTTTATTTTCGGGGCAATCTCAATTAGCGTCAGAAGGATCCCTTCAGCCCACCGGTCCATAATTCTCGACTGTCGGGGAGTGGTCATATATTGCTCCACTACATGAATAAAGATATCAGCGACTCCGCATGCAATCTGGTAAGGTGACAAAGTAAATGTCGATTCAGGGTCGAGTATCGAGAAGCTAGGAAAGGTATTGAAGAAGCCATACTTTTCTTTTGTCTCGGCACGGGATATTACAGCCCCGCTATTCATCTCCGAGCCGGTGGCAGGCAGAGTCATAACGGAAGCAAAGGGAATTGCTTCACCATAGCCGCCCTTAAGAACAAGATCCCAGGCATCGCCTTCATAGAGAATACCCGATGCAATCAGTTTTGTCCCATCAAGGACTGAACCTCCGCCGACAGCCAGAAGAAAATCAATCTTGTTCTCCTTGCCTTTTGCAATTGCCTTACGGAGAGTCTCAACAGTCGGATTCGGCTCTATTCCCCAAAACTCAATGTATTTGTGATTACTCAGGGCAGCTACAACCTGATCATAAACGCCGTTTTTCTTAACGCTCCCGCCTCCATAGGTTACCATGATGTTTGCTTCAGAAGGTATCAGGGTTGATAGCTGGGTAATCTGTCCCTTACCAAAAACCAGTCTCGTAGGATTATGGAATGTAAAATTATTCATAAGCTTTTAAAATTTATTATAACTGTTTATAAATGAATAGATATCAAAAGAAATTCAAAGTAACTAAGTTAAAACTAAGGAGAACAAAAACAAAATAGGCTTTAACTGCAATCTTGCTTAATCCCGCCTATACCACCAACAATCATTATAAATATTTGTTTTGCCCTGTAACTTTCTTTATTTTGATACGTCTTTGCATTGTAATCCGGATTATGACAGTCAAAGAGTACAACAGATCAGTCGAAGAGTATGCTGATGCGCTTTATCGGTTCATTCGTGCCGACCTGAAGGATGGCGAGAGGGCTAACGATATTGTGCAGGACAGTTATGAGAAGCTATGGCACCATGTGGCTGAAATAGAATTTTCAGTTGTTAAGTCCTGGCTTTTTACCACGGCATATCATGCCATGATCGACATTATCAGGAAGGAAAAAAGATTAATTCCTCTTGAACCGGATATCGAGAGGGAGATGATCTGGGAACCGCAGTACAGTGACCTTAATGAAATTCTCCATCAGGCACTGGAACGTCTCCCGGAACAACAGAGAACCTCAGTTCTGCTTCGCGATTATGAGGGTTACAGCTATAAAGAGATTAGTGAAATAACCGGACAGACGGAGGCCAGTGTAAAAATAAATATCTACCGGGCCCGGATTGCTTTGAAAAATTATATCGGCAAAATTGAAACGGTCATTTAGCCATGGATATAAACAGATCAAACTACGAAATATGGCTTATCGACTACCTCGAAGGCCGCCTCAGCAAAGATGATGCTGAGCAGGTCGTCCATTTCCTAAGGCATAATCCTGATATAATTGAAGAATTTGATTGCTTCTCATCTTTAAGCCCATCTGACTTTACTCTTTCCGATAAACAGAAGAATTCTCTTCTTAAATCTCCTTCAGAACTTCCCGAATCGCAGTTCGAATATTTGTGTGCTGCTTTTCTTGAAAATGACCTCTCTTCCGATGCCCGGGAAGAAATAACAGAAATTTTAAATAATGATCAGGAAAGCAAAAGGACCTTTGATCGGTTTCTTAGGACAAAGCTCAATCCTCCACCCTGGAGATTCAGGGGAAAGAACAGGTTATACAAAAGAAGTCCCTTCCAAAGAATTGTTATTCTTTCTGTTGCAGGCTTTTCAACTATTGCTGCCGTCATTCTGGTAATTATTGCACTGATGGTACCACGACAGCAAGGGAGTGATAAAAATATTTCCGGAAACATGATCACAGCCAATATGGATTCTCTCAGGCAGCCTTTCATATATCTAGAGCCTGGCTTTGCCATCAGAGCTCAATCACATTCTGCCGGAACCAGGGCAAAATCTGTGTCAACCAAAAAATTAACTGAAGAAATTCCGGCCCTTGCGGTTGAGACTCCTCCAGATGAAACCATAAAAGCAACGGCAGATTCATCAATGAACAAAAGCCTTCAGCCTGAAAAAATTCGTTTTATGGCCGATCCGGGATTAAAAAACATCCCCTCAGTATCCCTGATTGCTTACCGGGATAACTATCCTGTGGAGGACGAAGGTTATGAGATGAGCGGCTTCGAGAAGTTTATAACCAGAACCTTCAGGGAAAAGTTCCTGAAGAAAAAAGTGCCTGTTGAAACTCCCTTAAGAGGTTATGAGATAGCTGAAGCAAGTGTTGCCGGGTTAAATAAACTCTTTGGATGGGAAATGGCTATTAATGAGAAAACCGATAAAAATGGCGAATTGTCATCAATTCAGTTCAGTTCGAAAATTTTGAATTTTAAGACTCCTGTCAGAAAAATTGCATCGGCTCAGTAACTTTTTCCTATGCTGTTTCGTCCCAACCCTGAAAACAGTATTAATTTCAAATTAAAGACAATGAAAAAGATAAATTACCCAATAATTTTCATGCTGGCACTGACCCTGATGAGCAGCTTTTCTTTCCGTGCATCAGCGCAGGAAAAGACTGACCAGCCCACTGCTCAGGGAAATGAAAACATCAGAACTCTTTCGCCGGGAGATACCCTGGTTCTCGACAAAAATGAAGCACCCGCAGTAAGTTCACCAGGCAGTGGAAAACTGGGAGTACTGGAATCATTGGAGCAAGGGCCAAGCCAGAGTGAGCGTATTGCCCGGCAGCCCGAGAAGCCGAGGAATGAGTGGAAGGAAAAGGAAGAGAATAATGATAGAAGAGACTACAGGAAGGGCAGGTTCTGGGGCCACTGGACAGGCATAGAAGTTGGACTAAATAACTATCTTACTTCCGATGGAAGTTTCACAGTGCCTGACGATATAAATTATATGTCGCTGAATTCCGGCAAATCGGTTAACTTCAATCTCAATTTCACCCAGCTCAGTCTTGGTATTACCAGACACATCGGGTTTGTGACCGGACTCGGTCTGAACTGGGACAATTACAGGTTCGACGGCAATAACAATATAACCAAAGGGACAAACGGCATTATTCAGAAACTCGATCCCGGGGAAAAACTCGATAAATCGAAGCTGGCAACATTCTATCTTACAATGCCGGTATTGCTTGAAATTCAGATACCTGCCCATTATCATAATCTTATCCTCTCAGCTGGTCCCATTGGGGCAGTAAAGGTGGAATCACATTCAAAAATGGTATTTCACGACGGCCATAAAGTAAATGACGACGGAGACTTCAGTCTCAATATGCTTCGTTACGGAGCAACGGCAAGGGTAGGTTATCAGAACCTGCAGGTGTACGGTACCTATTACAAGACCCCATTGTTTGAGTCAGGCAAAGGACCCGGAGGATACGATCTTTTTCCTTTCGAAGTCGGAATCGCATTTACATTCAATGACTGATTCATCTTATCTTTAATTTCTTAATATAATCAGGGCTGTCGGACTTTTTCGACGGCCCTTTACTTTAAATTGCTTAATGAATCCCGTTGAATTATATTTGTAATAAATGAACAGGTTCACAAATGGAGATCAAAATTTTATCTGCCCGTGAAATAAGACGTTACCAGAAGCAGATTATGCTGCCTGGAATAGGCATTAAGGGTCAGGAAAAGCTGAAACAGGCAAAAGTTCTTGTCATCGGGGCTGGCGGCCTCGGATGTCCGGTTCTTCAGTACCTCGCTGCATCAGGGATTGGCAAAATAGGAATCATAGAATTCGACATGGTGGATGAGACTAACCTACAGCGCCAGGTTTTGTATGGTTCATCTGATGTGGGAAAACTAAAATCCATAATTGCAAAAAACCGCCTCGAACAGATCTCATTCGACGGGACAATCGAAATAATAAATCTCAGGATCGATTCAAATAATGCACTCAAATTTGTCGCCGACTTTGATATAATTGTCGATGCCACCGACAATCTGGAGGCAAGGTATGTCATTAATGATGCATGTGTAATCCTTGGGAAACCAATGGTTCACGGGGCAATCTACAAGTACGAGGGAATGGTCTCTGTTTTTAACTACAACGGAGGCGCTACCTACAGATGCTATAACCCCCCTTCCCTAAAGAGCATCAATAATCCTTCACCTTCCGAAACAGGTCTTTTCGGCGTCCTCCCCGGAATTACCGGAACATTTATGGCAAGTGAGGTTATTAAAATCATTACAGGCAATGGGGAAGTTCTCAGCAACAAGATCCTGATAATAAATGCATACAATAATACGTTTAATACCTTTAATGTTATCAATATTCCTGAAAATCACAATATCAAAGAGATAATCAACAGTAACAACAAGATTTGAAATGAGATTACTGCTTATCAGCAATTCTACAAACCCCGGGGAACAGTACCTTGAATATCCCAAACAAAACATCAGAAATTTTCTAGGAAATGAATGTGTTAATGCCCTGTTTATTCCATATGCTGCAGTGACTTTTTCTTATGATGAATATGAAGCCAAAGTGTCGGAACGATTCAGGGAAATTGGCCATAATCTAATCTCTGTTCACAGGTTTAAGAACCCTGTAGAGGCTGTAATAAATGCAGAAGCCATAGTAGTAGGGGGCGGTAATACCTGGAAACTTTTAAAAATGATAAGGGAGAACCATCTTATTGAGGCAGTCAGGCAAAAAGTTCTGTCAGGAACTCCTTATACAGGCTGGAGTGCGGGTTCAAATATGGCATGCCCTACAATAATGACCACAAATGATATGCCTGTTGTTTATCCTGGTTCCTTCGAGGCTTTCAATCTTATACCATTCCAGATTAACCCTCATTATCTCGATGCCGGCCCTGACGGCCATGCCGGAGAGACAAGGGAACAAAGAATTGAAGAGTTTTTAGAAGAAAACAGTTCTGTTTATGTAGCCGGATTACGTGAAAGCACGATGCTTTTACGCGAGGGCTCAAAACTGCTTCTTTATGGAAACCGGAAAATGAGACTATTTAAAAAGGGAAATACTCCCCTGGAACTTGGTAACAGTGATGATCTCTCCTTTCTCCTTGAATAAAATCATTAACTTAAATAGATTAATTTTACCTGCCGGAAACCGAACCGCCACGGATTCGCATGCTAACTGATGAAAACAGCAATTAAAATATTTAAATACTTTGTAATACTGATAATAACAGTATCAGTTCTCCTCTTTTCTGCATCAATATTACTCAAGGATAAGGTAGCAGGTATCATTCTTGCATCGCTCAGCAAAGACCTCTCAACAAAGGTCGACATTGGGTCTGTTCGCCTCTCCTTTTTCCATCACTTCCCCAAAGCATCGCTAATGATGCAGAATGTATTCGTCCATTCATCACCCGGAATTGACAAATCAGAATTTCCCGGTAAATCATACGACACTCTTCTGTTTTCATCATCTGTTGCTGCCAGTTTCAGCATTTCTGACATCTTCAGTGGAAACTATACCATTGAAAGAATCAGTGTGAAATCGGGAAGATTAAAGATTCTTACGGATACAGCAGGTAATATCAACTACCATATTGCCTACAATAAAACTGCTTCCGCTGGTGCAAAAACAACTATCGACCTTGAAAAAATAGATGTCTCGGATCTTGAGGTGAGTTATAGAAACCTCTCAGACAAAGTAACTATTGAAGGAAAGATAAAGAACGGAAAAATAAAAAGCAGGATTTCGGGCGATAAAATTGACTTTAATACTGAATCTTCAATATTAATAAATCACTTTAAAGCTTCAGGATTAACAATAAATCAAACCATTG
>CAIPJU010000309.1 GCA_903865465.1 uncultured Bacteroidota bacterium | reverse complement strand
TACCTGTTATGCTGACAGGCGACATACCTGTTAAACACCTGTTTTCTAAAGAGATTATTACTTTGGAAAAGCTTTATTATGCCAAAGTTCAGGATTTCAATACCGGATTGGATAAGTTTTATTCCAATGTTCTGAATTCAATTAAGCCCGGACTTAATTGCATCCTTATCCATGTTGCATTCGATAATGAGGAGATGAAGGAATTCACGGGTACAACTACAGGTTTCGGCTCTGCCTGGAGGCAGGCTGATTTTGATTTCTTTACCAGTGATGAGTGCAGAAAACTCCTCGATGAAAATAATATAAGGCTGATAACCTGGAGAGAAGTACGTGACAAGCTGTTAAGATAGTTCTGTTAGTTAGGTTTATTTATACAGTTACGTTGTAAACAGATTTAGAAAAAAAGCTGATTATGAATATCTCAATCTGCATCTGTACGAGAAAAAGGGAGGATGGATTAAAAAGGCTTCTGAATAGCCTTAGCGAGATGTTAATACCGGAAGGTGTTGAGATAAAGATAGTTATTGTAGAGAATGACAGCAGTAATTTCTCCGAGGCTGCCGTCAGGGAATTTTCGGATGGTGGTAAACTCAATATAAAATATTGCGTCGAAACAAAACAAGGTTTGGTATATGCCCGGAACAGATCGGTAGCTGAAGCCGGCGATTGCGATTTCTGCTGTTTTACCGATGATGATGAAGTTGTTGCAAAAGACTGGATCATTGAACTTGTTAAATGCCAGAGGGAATTTGAAGCCGACGGCGTTGCCGGTCCTACAATGCCATCCTTTTCTATTGAGCTTCCGGTTTCTATATCTGACTTTCATAAGCCCAAGAGTTACCCTTACGGCACAATTGTAGAATCGGCCTTCACCGGTAACCTCCTGGTGAGGAAGGGATCTCTCGACTCTCTGACCGGCCCCTTCGAAACAAAACTAAATTTTTCGGGCGGAGAAGACAGTTACCTGACGAAGCAGATTTCTTCACTTGGCGGAGTGATCCGTTTTAACCCCAATGCTCTTGCTTATGAAACGATACCTGATAAACGGGCAACTGTTGGTTATATGGTTAAGCGAAAATACAGGACTGCAAATACCGAGTTGCTTATCAGATCGATAACAGATAAAAACTTCAATAAACTGAGGGTTTCCATGAGGCTTATCATGAGGTTTCTTAATGGCTTGCTGATTTTTATCCCCTGTTACTTCTCAGGCGGGGTGAAGAAATATAATGGGCTTGTTAAAATGGCCAATGCTGTTGGCGGATTTGCATTTATTTTTGGAAAGTCCAGTGAATTTTATAAGTAAAACCTCTGATAAATGAATAAGATAGTTGTTTGCATCCCCACCTACAAGCGGCCTGAAATGTTGAAAAAGCTGGTCACTTCAATCCGGGAATGCAATATCGACAAAGCGCTCATTAGTTTGGTAAATATTGTTATAGTTGATAACGATGCCGCCAGGAGCGCTGAAAGCACTGTTACCGGCTTAATCGAGACCTCAGTAACCGGTGGCGAAATAAACTATTCATGTTTCCCTGAAAAAGGTCTGGCAAATGTTCGGAATGAGTTGCTGAGGATAGGATTATCGATGAATCCCGATTTCCTGGTTTTTGTCGATGATGATGAGTTTGTGACTCCCGGCTGGTTAAATGAACTCGTCGGAACAATTATCTCAAACAACGGAGATCTTACCATGGGGCCTGTTAACTCTGTTGTCGGGTCCGATATTCCTGATTATATTTCTTCATGGCTCGATCGTGCAGATTACTTTAATAATGCCCGTCTGAACTTTATAAGAACAGGTAACCTTATAATAAAGGTAAAGTCGCTTCTCGAAAAAAATGTCTGGTTTGATCCCCGCTTCAACAAAACTGGTGGTGAAGATTCTTTCTTTGGAATTCAGATGATCAAGAAAGGAGCTTCAATATTTTGGGCAGCACAGGCCGTGGTCTGTGAAACGGTTCCCGACGACAGGGCTAATATCAAATGGCTGTTTACCAGGTACTACAATGGTGCTAACAAATTTGCCTTCATCCTGAAGATTGAAAAGAACAGGGTTAAAATTATTAAAAAGGTAATGGTCAGTTTCTTCTATTTGTTTATTGGATTTTTTGCCCTGATTCTGGTGCCATTTAAATTCAGGAAAAGATACTGGGGGTTACTAAAATTTTCTGAAGGACTTGGTGGAATC
>CAIPJU010000308.1 GCA_903865465.1 uncultured Bacteroidota bacterium | reverse complement strand
CTGCCAATACAATATGCAGATTACACAATTTGGCAACGCAACAATCTTTCGGGCGACCGTCTTGAGGAAAAAATAAGTTACTGGATTAATAAAATAAAGGATTACCCTACCGTCTTGAACCTGCCGGCCGACCATCCGCGTCCATTTGTACAGAGTTTTAACGGTAGCGCCATAAGGCTTGATTTAAAAAGAAGCCTTTATCATTCGCTGCGCGAATTCAGCAGGAATAACAAGGTAACTCTTTTTAATACAATGTACTCCGCCTTTTCCATTTTGATCTCAAAATACAGCCGGCAGTCACAGTTTCTCATCGGCACCGGGGTTGCCAACCGCAATTTAAAGGAAACAGAGGGGCTGATGGGGATGTTCGTGAATACCGTTCTTCTTTATTCCGATCTGTCAAATAATCCAACCTTTCAGGATCTTATAAATACAACAAAGGCGAGCATGATTTACGATGCCGCTCATTATGATATCCCTTTCATGCATATCGTTGAGAGGCTGAAAGCAGGCGTCACTCCCGGGCGAAACCCCTTGTTCCAGGTATTATTCGCGTTTCACGACAGCGATGTTCCTCTTCTCGATTTTGGAGGACTTCATGGCGAATTGTTCGAAAAACACAATGCCACTTCCAAATTGGATATGAATGTCATTTGCATTCCAAGAGCCGAACAACATGTAGCCACCGAATCAGCTCACTTGGAAACGGAAGATATTACCATTGTTTGGGAATACAACAGCGATATTTTCGAGAGAGAAACTATACAAGGAATGTTTGATCATTACATGGTTCTCCTTGAAGAAGTCATCAAGTTCCCTGAAAAAAAGGTTAAGGATATTGATTTGCTTGATCAAAAAGAGAAACAGAAGGTTTTACGCGATTTTAATGACAATGCTATTCATTATAACAGGAATAAAACCATAAAAGAACTTTTCGAGGAGCAGGTTAAGAAACGGCCCGATAAGATCGCCATTATTCATAACGGGAAAGAACTTTCATATCGGGATTTAAATTTAAACGCCAACAGGTTTGCTGACAAAATAACGACCATGTACCGGAATCATTTTGCTGGTGAAGCTCTATATAATAAGCCAGTTGGCGTGTGTTTGGAACGCGGGCCTGGGATGTTAATCGGAATATTGGGCATTCTGAAATCCGGAGGGCATTATGTTCCCCTCCTTCCACATTTTCCTGAAAATCGTCTGAAATTTATCATGGAGGATTCTGATATCAAGATCATCTTTTCAGAAAACGACATTGTAAAACAATTACCCTTTCTGCCTGAACAGGGAAGAATCGTTGTGTCGCTTGACGAAGATATAGAGGATAACGCTAATATGTGTGACGAGAACCCTGATAATATTAACAACTCCGGGGATATTGCATACATTATCTACACTTCAGGTTCCACCGGAAACCCGAAAGGAGTGACAATACCCCATATCGCTGTAAATAACTTTGTTGAATCGGTCAAGGCGGATATAATTTCTGAAAATGATATTATTGCACAAAGCGCCAACTTCGCCTTCGACGCTTCTATTTTTGAATTTTGGGGAACATTACTGACAGGTGCAACTCTCGTGATTATTGACTCCCACAAGGTTGAGGATTTCACCCTGTTGAAAAAGGAAATTTCTGATAATAAAATCACATCT
>CAIPJU010000307.1 GCA_903865465.1 uncultured Bacteroidota bacterium | reverse complement strand
GTTGATGTAACTTTATACCCGTTGGAATGGCAACTCACACATTCTATTCCGATATGGCCTCCCTTTAGAGGAAAAGCGGTGTTGGTATTATGATTGAATTTTGCCGGAGCCCAACTCAATTCATTATGACACAGAAAACAATCATCAGGATATTTACCCGATACATGTGAAGGTTGCGTTGTCGCGAGATAATCTTTCCTGTGACAGTCTACGCACGTTGATGACATTGGTTCAAATAGCAGCAATGAGGCAGATTTATGACATAGATAGCAGTCTATTTGCGCATGACGTCCTTGAAGGGGAAACCGGCTTAGCTGATGGATTTCTGTAATATTCTGAACGATCCAGGACCTGGGTGTATGACATCTATCACATTCAAGTCCAACAGTCTGCTGATGCATATCTTTGTGACATGAAAGGCAGGTGGACTTAGCATTTGAAAAAATAAGGTCAACATGACACAACTTGCAATCCACCGTTTTATGATTCCCGATTAGTGGATAGCTTGTTTGGTTGTGATCAAAAGTGCAATTTTCCAACTTCATCGCCCAACTCTCAGGATCATGACACACCTCACATTTAATATTTAACCGATCCCCATGCGGAGATTGAGCCAATGTATTGAAGGCTAATAATAAGATTACAATTTGCGATGACAGTCTGAGCATAATAATTGATTGTTTTTGTATTCAATATATTTCCCACTAACATTAATAACCTCTTTATGACACTTTTCACATTTAACTTTAATATGAGCCCCCTCCAGTTTAAACCTTGCTGAATTATGATTAAATACTGTTTTTTTCCAATCATCTTGTCCATGACATCTCAGACAATCCGTTTTTCCGTTTACATCAAACTGCCCCGCATGAAGATTTTTATGACAACCAGAACAATCTTTCGTTAGTCCCTCAAATTTTTGGGTAATAACTCCTGATTCATTTATTTTGTAATGACACTCTTTGCACATTGGTTTGATATGCGCCCCTTCTAGTCGGAAATCGGTTCCCGAATGGTCGAAAGTCAGTACTTTCCAGTTGTTAACAGTATGACATTTCGTGCATTCTTCATTTGGGTAGAACCTTTCCCGAATGAACCCTTTATGTTTGTTCTGATGACAATCAGCACAAACTATTCCAATTTTCACAAATGTCCAGTTTTCTTGTTTCTTATGACACGAAATACACGGAGTAGCCAAATGTGCTCCTTCAAGTTTGAACCTGGATAAATTGTGTTTTTCAATCGTGTACAATGTTTCTGTAAAACCTTCATTGTTATGGCATTGATCGCAATCCGGAAGTACCCCGTTTTTATTGAACTCATTTTTATGATAATCTGCATGGCAATCGTTGCAGTGATCACTTTTTATCGGATCTATCAGATTTTTTTTATGACATTTTTTGCAATCCAGCGACTGATGTTTGCCAAGAAGTTTAAAATCGGTTTTGTCATGATTGAAATTTCCGTTTTCCTTAATAATCTTAAACGACTCCACAGAATGACATTTTATGCAGTTCTGGCCGAATTTGTCTTCATGTACATCTTTGTGACAGTTTGTACAATTGTTAAAAAGCAGCCCTTCATAATGTGTCTCTGGTTTACCGTTCACAACGACTGGCTTGTGACATTTTTCGCAACCGACAGTTTTATGCTTGCCTAATAAAGGGTATTTCGTGGTACTGTGATCAAATCCTGAGGCTTTTTTAAAGGTTTCAAAATCATGACAACTTAGGCAATTGGTTGACATTTTACCCTTGTGAAAATCCTGATGGCATGATAAACATTCACTGGTCAAACCTAAATACGTCGAATTTCTTTTCTTTAGCTCAGGATCTCTTATAAAAGCCGGCTTATGGCAGGTATTACAACTACACCCTTTACAATCTTCCTTTGCGTGTGCCCCTTTAAGTTCGAACCCGGTTTTAAGATGATTAAATGTACTTTTTTCAAATCTGACCATTTTGAAATTGAGGCCATGATGATCATTATGACAGATATAGCAATCTTTTGAAATGAATTCTGGCGAGGAATGATATCCCTTTTTTGAAATAATTCCGGCATTGATCTCCTTGTGACAATCAAGACATTTTACCCTTGTAACTTTATTTCCTAAATCATGACATTTAGTGCAATTACTTACACCTTCCAGAAAAGCATGAGATTTACTCAGTTCTCCAGGAGAGATCTGAGCAATTACTTGCCAATTCAAGCCTAACAAAGTGATACTTAAAAGGAATAAGCGTACAGATTTCATTTATAACTTATTAAATTTGATAAAATATTCTGTATGAGCTATTTAGTAAAAAATGGATATTTAGGAGTGTTTCATTATGGCT
>CAIPJU010000306.1 GCA_903865465.1 uncultured Bacteroidota bacterium | reverse complement strand
GGTATCTCTGCATCTGACTGGAGCTGGTCGCCTTTATTTGCTGATTATGACAACGATGGCGATAAGGACCTTATTATATCAAATGGATATCCCAAAGATGAAACTGACAAGGATTGGACCCGTTTTAAGGTACAAGCTGAAGGACAATTTGCTTCCGATCAGGCACTTATCGAAATGGCACCTGCGGTTAAGATACCCAATGCTGCTTTTGAGAATATTGGAGAAAGGGGTTTTGTGCAGAGATATGACTGGCTTCCAAAAACGCCTTCCTACTCTTATGGCGCAGCGTTTGTTGATCTTGATAATGACGGAGATCTCGATTATGTTGCCAATAATCTTGATGATGAAGCTTTTATTCTTAAAAACACAACCAGGGAGAAATCGACCAAAGCATCCAATTTCATTGAAATAAAACTTGAAGGGAAATCACCAAATACCCAGGCTATTGGTTCGAAGATAGAGATTTGGGAGAATGGTAAATATCAGTTTACAGAACACTTCCTTACAAGAGGTTATGCCTCTTCGGTCGATCCGCTTGTTCACTTTGGCATTGGAAAGAATATAGTAATTGATTCTATAAGGGTTACATGGCCTGAATATGGGAAAATATCAGTTTTGAAAAAGGTTCCTGCGAACCAGTCAATTGTGTTAAATGAAATGAATACTGTTTTTGCAGTTGATAAGAGAGCTTCGGCTTCTTTTCCGAGCCTTTTATTCATCAAATGTGATGATGTTCTTAATTACGAGCATAATCAGAAGGACTTTATTGATTATCAGCTAAATCAGAGAATTATCCCACATAAGTTTTCTCAGATAGGCCCCCGCATGGCAAAGGGTGACCTTAATGGTGATGGTAAGGATGACATAATTGCCGGCTCTACAAATTCACAGCCTACAAAAGTATTCCTGCGAAAAGGGAATAGGTTTGAAGAGGCCAGAATAGAGGGGCTTACTACAGATAAGGAGTTTACAGAGGCTGACTTTTGTATTGCTGATTTTGATGGCGATGGCAAAAATGATGTTGTTGCCATTGCCGGCGGGT
Organism: uncultured Bacteroidota bacterium; assembly: GCA_903865465.1. Lineage (GTDB taxonomy): Bacteria > Bacteroidota > Bacteroidia > Bacteroidales > VadinHA17 > LD21. Next base: position 2,638 of record CAIPJU010000306.1, on the reverse strand, counting down.
ATGAAAACAAGCAGGAAAGTGAATATCAGCATTTTATCTACCTTAATAAAAATGGTAATTTCGTCCGGACACCTCTTCCGGTACCGGCTTTTCCTGCCTCAGTTGTCAGGGCTTGCGATTATAATAAGGATGGAACCCTTGATCTTTTCATAGGCGCCAGGGTCAAGAGAAGGATGTTCCCTTATTCAAATCATTCGTGGATTCTTCGGAATGACCATGGAAAATTTGTTGCCGATTCCTCCTTACGCTTCAATTTGGGGCTTGTGACAGATGCAGTATGGACTGATTATGATAAAGACGGGTGGATGGATCTTCTTGTGACCAGGGAATTTAATTCACTGGTACTGCTTAGGAATATCAATGGAAAGAAATTCGAGCCTCAGTTTATTCCTGCTCTCGAAAACCAGAAAGGTATATGGTATTCAATTGTGGCCGGTGATTTTGACAATGATGGCGACGATGATTATATTGTCGGTAATTTAGGTGAAAATAACAGGTTTTCGGCTGATGAAAAATATCCTTTTTCACTCTATGCTATTGACCTTGATATGGATGGGAACATAGATCCAATCATGACTGCTTACTGGCCTGATAAGGATGGCAAGATGGCTGAATACCCGCTTAATTACCTCGATGAACTTGTAGCCCAATCGCGATATTTTAGTCTTAAGTTCAAGGACTATGCCCCTTTCAGTTATGCAACTATGTCAGATATTTTTGATAAGAATTTGACGAAGCGTATTGAATTCAGTCTCAGGGTCAATACAACTTCGAGCTTTATTTTATGGAATGACAAAGGCACTTTTACCTGGGAAAAATTACCGCTTCCTGTTCAGGTTTCTCCGGTAACTAAAATGATAGTTGATGATTTCAATGGAGATGGATACCCCGATGTATTAATAGGAGGGAATGATTACTCGTACGATCTGGGTACCGGTAATTATGATGCCAACAAAGGTATCGTTCTTCTGAATAAAGGGAAAAAACAAGAAAGGGGAAAATCCTCATTTGATATTCTTACACCTGCACAAAGCGGTATCCTGTTGCAAGGGATGGTTGAATCTCTGCTTTATTTCAAAGGTGATACTTCAATGGTGGTTGCTGGTTTTAACAGGGCAAAAAGCACTGTTTATAAACATGTTAGTATTAAAAAGTAATAGCAAATTTTTTGCAAATGGACAAGATGAAATTAATTGTAGTTATTATTCTTCCTTTTATATTTTTATCTCAATCGCCTGCACAAACAGTTTCAGATGCAGATGGCAATAAATATCCGGTTATAACCATAGGGAAACAGATTTGGATGGCTGAAAATCTTAAAACAACAAAATTCAATGACGGAAAACAGATTCCATTGGTAAAAGAATTTAATGACTGGAAGAAACTCGAGACACCTGCTTACTGCTGGCTGCTAAATGATATTAAAAACAAGGAAGAATTTGGCGCCTTATATAATTTTTATGCTGTAAATACAAGGAAGTTATGCCCTGTAGGCTGGCATGTTCCTTCGAAAGGTGACTGGTCGAATCTTGAACTCTTTATTGGAAATCAGAATACAGCCGGAGCAAAACTAAAGGAGCCAGGGAGTGATCACTGGCAAAACTCAATAATTGTTTCTACTGATGAATTCGGATTTACCGCTCTTCCTGCCGGCTCACGCATGCTCGAAGGAGATTTCCCAACCGAAGCAGGTTCATTCGCTGTTTGGTGGTCATCGACTGAATTCAGTAAGATTGCCGGATGGAACAGGGGACTATTTTATAGCAGCAGCTATTTTTACGGAGGAAATGACAACAAGAAAAACGGCTTTTCGGTAAGGTGCATAAAGGATTAGCCTGCTCCAGCCTTCTGGTATCATTCTGCAAACTGATAGATTGTTTTGTCAGTAAATTGAGAAATTATTGAGCTTTTACCAGATCCCCGTTCGTGAAGCGGTATTTAATAATTTCCTTGCAGAGATGACAGTCACGCAGAGGTGAGTTTCGCGATTTAGTCGTAAGCTCGGCGGTTATAATCCTGTCCTGAATCGCCAGTATCCTCATATCAGATTCTATAACGCGGTTAAGAGAGAATTTACCACCCTGACTTGTGAGTACAAGTATTTCCGGTATCTCAGCATAATTTCCCCTCGAAGAGGAAAGTACCATAATCGCATCCTGCTGATCATCATCATTAATGAGTCCAAAGGTAATATTGATTGGATTTAGCGTGTATTTCAGGGCTTTATCTTCCGGAACCACCAGGCTTAACTGATTGTCCTTAACTGTAACAATTCCATCGTTTCCGGTTATTACTTTTGCTTCGCTGAACTTATCAGAAGCATATTTTGTGGCAATACCCATTACTTCAACCTTCATCAATCTCATAAGATCTCCCTTGTTATCATGTGTTGTGCATGATACAGATATGAAAATAAAAACCATTGCTATATAAATATTCTTCCTCATTGCTGCTGATTTGGGTTAACTCAAAAATATATATTTTTATAAAAGAATGAGGCAGGAACAGAAAAAAGAGTTGCGGAATCACTTATTCTGTTGGGCAGGTTTATTTGGTAATGCTGACAAGAAAAAATGGTCTTGAAGTCAGAAGCTGTCACTTAAGCCGGAGATCAATATTTTTATCATATATAAAATAG
>CAIPJU010000305.1 GCA_903865465.1 uncultured Bacteroidota bacterium | reverse complement strand
CATTTATTATGTTCTCAGGCATAATTAGTTGTTTGAATTTTTGAGTAAATAATCATTGAAACTTTTCATCTGTTTCACGAATGATTCACTGCATACCGAACATATGGCTGCCATTCTCAGTCGGGCAGGTTCGATATCTTTTGCTCTCATCAATTCATGAGTCCTGCTGACTATCCTGCCTGTTTTTTCGGTACATGATTCTCCATATGGGCAATCACTTCCGTCAGCTGCAATAAAAACGCCGTCAAACCCTTTTTCAAATGCATGAATAATCCATCCTGGTTTTACACCACTTGAACACGGAATTGAAATTGTATATACCGTTGGAGGGTAATGCAGTTTAAGTAATCCAGCCATATCAATGGCAGGATCGGAAATTTTCTCAGTGGAAAAAACCAGGATTCTGGCGCTCTTCTTAAGTGTCCCCAACATTCTCCCTGCTTATCTTTTTTTCATAAAAATGCGGTAATAACCGTTTTCCTCCATTGTGCCCAGATATTCATGCCCCTGCTTTGTACACCATTTTGGTATGTCAACCTTGGTTCCTTCATCTGCCGACAAAACTTCCATAATGTCTCCGGGCTTGATAGTGCCAACTGCTTTTTTGGCCTCAAGTAATGGACCTGGACAAGCCGTACCTCTTGCATCGACTGTTTTGGTGACTTGTATGGTCAATAATTCCGCTTGTGTCATATTTACTATTTTAAAAATTAATTAGAAAAATCTCAGTCTAAATAAACAGTTGCATGCTGCTTTCATTGGCTTCCGAAACAAATGTGACAGCTCCGGCATATCTTAGATTAGGATAATCAATCATCTCCTCCTTTTTGAATCCCATAAGGTTCATTGACATTTCACAGACGGTAATTTCAATTCCCAGGTCGCCCGCCTCTTTGAACATCTGGTCGAGGGAAAGAACACCCTGTTTTTTCATAAGGTACCTGATCATCAATGGGCCTAATCCTGCCATGTTCATATTTGATAATCTGAGTTTGTTTCTCCCTTCGGGCAGCATCAGTCCAAACATTTTAGAAATGAAATCTTTCCCTACTGCTTTTTTCTTCGTATCCCTAAGAGCCGAGAGCGACCAGAAAGAGAAAAAAAGCTTTACATGTGTATCTAGTGCAGCAGCTCCAAGAGAGATTACCATAGCAGCCAGTATTTTATCCATGTCGCCCGATACTATTGCTATTGATAGCTGGTCTTTTTTTAAGTTTTCCAGCGAAGTGATCTTCGCCTGTAAAGTAATTATCTGTTCCTGAAGATGATTTACTTGATTTGTTTGGAAATTTATTTCCGAAAGCATTCTATAAGTTTAAACCTTTCCAGGCTGGTAATTACTAGAAATATATCTAAAAAGAGTCAATTTCAACATTCATCAAATGAACAGATTAACATCAGCTTCCTGAGCTGCGGTGATATAAGCCCCTATACCACAGATGTCGTCAGCGATATCGATAAAGTCATCGAGTTTTTCTGCACCCCAGATTTTTCCTGCTAGGCCGCAAATATGAATCTTCACCTCTGAGATTGTTCTGCATTCTCTGAAGAATTCAACCCATGTTCTTACTTTCAGATTTTTTAAGGACTGCAGAAATTCAGCTTTCAATTCCGGATTCTCAGCCATATTCAGTTTGTCAGGATTATCTCCTACATCTTTTCTGAATGCCCTGGCACCCTGCAATAAAACATAAATATCTACTGCCATATCATCAGCTACTGCTCCACTAAGTATGATTCCTGCTGCAGTCAGTTTATCAACGCTCCCGGAATATAAACCAATGCATAACTTTTTCTTTTCCATAACGGTTGAATTTAAATGTTAATTATTTCACAAAGTTACCTACGGGGAGAATAAGAACAGTAACGTCGGCTGTGAGTCTGCTTAAACTATGTTGTGATAGACCTCACTTTTTGTTAACTTTGCCCTATGAAAAGTAATTGTAAGGTCTGTGCCATTAAATCCAAAGCTGTTTCTAAACTGAGTGCTGAGCAAATTGAAAAGCTTTCTTTCAGTTGCGCACTGGTAAAGCTTCGGAAAGGCGATTCCCTTATAAGGCAGGAGACTTTCTCCACCAATGTAGCTTATCTGAGAAGCGGATTAGCTAAAATCCATATTGCGGGGCCTTATCATGAGCAAATAGTTCGCATCGTAAAAGCACCAAGCTACCTCGGCCTGCCAACAACTTTTGGCGATAAAATAAATCAATACTCCGTAACAGTTATTGAGGCAGCTGAAGTCTGTTATATTGATATTAACGCATTTCGGTATTTGCTTTCTGTTAATCATGATTTCGCCTATGAAATCATGTTAGAATTATGCAGTAATGAATTGGAAGTTTTTCACAGGTGCGCAAACAGAACTCAAAAACAAATGAGGGGAAAAATAGCAGACGTTTTGATTGAGTTATCCGAACGGATCTATAACTCCGACATTTTTAAAATACCCTTTACACAGGAAGATTTAGGAAATCTCGTAGATTCAAGCAGAGAAAGTATCAGCAGGGTACTAACTGAATTCGAGAAGGATGGAATTATTAGACTTTCAGGGAAAAAGGTCGAAATTATTAACATGAAATCACTTTTGATGATAAGTGCAAACGGCTAATAATAGCAGTTGTCTTAATATCTTCCGGTAGAAGATTTTGTTTCCCGATCTTAACAATTCAAAGGTTAATTGTCGATTCTGATTTGGAATTGAAGAATAGGTACTACCCTTAAAAAAGCCCCATTAGTACTTAATATTTGTTGCAAAACTACCGGATGGCAATGGGTAAATAAAAAATCCACAATGGCAGTTTTCACCGACATAATTGATAATCTTCAGTTCCCTGATGAATGATGTAATTTTATTGCCGTTTGGATGCAATGAAAACCTAAAAGTTAATTTAAATCAATAATTAAGTTGTCTTTGTTCAAGAGGTTAATTGTTGCGGTGAAGTATCAGTTCCATTACAGTTCTGAAAGTACAAACTATATTTGTCAGATAGATTTAAATATCAAATGACATGTTATACACAAATCTAAAACACCTGGAATCGGCTGAAGATCATAAGATAGCATTATCCGAAAATGAAAATGTGATGGTTATATGCGGACGAATGGGACCAATGTGTGTACCCGTATATGTCATTGCCGAAACTCTTGAGGAGGAATACAGCCATGTAAAATTTTACGACATGGAATTTGACAATCCGGAATCATCAGTCATCAGATCCTTACCTGAAGTAGTTGGTTTTAAGGGAACACCTCTTACAATATATTATAAAAGCGGTAAAGTAGTAAGAGCAACCGCAAGAATTCAAACAAGGAAGCAGGTCGAAGCAATTCTGAATGAAGAATTTTCCCCCCTGATTAAAGCATAAATCTGAACAGAAACAAACAATTATATTTTCCATATG
>CAIPJU010000304.1 GCA_903865465.1 uncultured Bacteroidota bacterium | reverse complement strand
GCTTAAGGCTGTCGACGGACATACACCTGTAAGGGAAATTTACTACTCCTTTATCGGTAAATACGGGATAGTCCATCCGCTTAGTTTCGGAAAATTAGTTGAAGACCTGATTGCAAAGAAATTAATACTTACCGGCGATCCAATAATAAGCGATGAGCCTGGCTGGCTGAGAAAAACCGCCCGGAAATACCTGAAAATGAGGTATTCCTTTCCCGAACCAGATAGAATTATTACAGCCATAAACCGGAGAGCAGGCTGGATATGGTGTAAACAGGCCTTGATTATATATGTTGCTTTCCTGCTTATTGGTTTTTTGTATTTTGCTCTGAATTACAGGGAATTAAGTTTTGCTTTTCATTCTGCATTTAACAAGGGGCTGCATATTCAAATCTGGTATTTATTCATCTTTTATTGCCTGTATTCTCTCGGTATCGTATTGCATGAACTGGCCCATGGAATTGTCTGTAAACGATTTGGAGGTACGGTGCACGAAATGGGTCTGCTGGTTTACTTTGGTAACATTTGTCCCTATGTTGATACAACAGATACATGGATGTTTCCTTCTAAAATGCAACGGATAAGTGTTTCATTTGCCGGACCGCTGGCTACTCTCGTATTTGCCTGCTTTAATGGAATACTCTCCTTTCTTTTCCCGAACGATCACTCACTGTCGGTTGTTTTTGGGTCCCTGTTTGTAATGAATATCCTTTCCTTCATCATTAATCTTATTCCCTGGGGAGAAACTGATGGTTATTATATTATTTCAGATTTGTTTTCAATTCCCAATCTGAGGATTAAGGCCTTCAGGTATCTTTTTAGCAGGATAAAAAACTTATTTTCCAAATCACACAACGCAGATCTCCCCTTACGCGAAAAAGTAATTTACCTGATCTATGCAGTTCTGACTCCCATTGTCGCTGTTTCCCTTTTGCTTATACCTGCCATCGTTTTTCTTGAGGACAAGCTCAGAAGGTTGCCAGTCTCTCTTTCGATATTCCTGTTATTCCTGTTCCTGACAATATTTTTTGAACGAGTTATTAAAAAGGCAGTTCACTGGTATGTCAGGTCACGCATAACAACGATTAACTTAAAGAAATAGTGACTTTTAAATCTCTTTTTCAATAAGTTTCATGACCGTAATTTCCCGGGAAAAATATCAACAAGGTGTAAAATAAATCATTGTTTTTCAGTAAAAAAGATTGTATTATTGTATTAGGGAATACTATAAAGGAATTGACTCTTTATTCAGGGAATTCATTCATAACAAAAACAATAAATCAAGGAAATTATGGAATCGATTCAAAAAAGATTACTTATTGAAATCCTTTCGGATCAGAACCTTAAAAAGGAATTTTTAAGCAACCCAAAAAAGGTGCTCCAGGAAAGAGGTTTTGAAATTGATGAGAATGCCGAGTACAGAGTTCTTGAAGACACAAAAGAGATAAAGCACCTGATAGTTCCGTTTATCAGCGAAGCTGACTTTGAAAATGGGGAGGAGCTTGAAAAACGGTTCTCGAAAATTGTATTTTAAGTTATTTTAGTTCCATATTAACTGGTTTTGTCACTATTCTCTCCGGGAAATTTCCCGGAAGGAGGATTTCTTAACTGTAATTTAAAAATTTCATTTCCCTGAAGGTGAAAATTATCCTTGTAAACAGCATTACATTATATAAATCGGTTGTAATTCTTCAGCATGGACTGTTGTCTCTTGGAACAATACTGAAAGCGAAAGGGTATGATGTAGAGATTGCCGACTTCAATCACCTGGCTAGGACGGGTGTTATTCCCGATGGATCACCTGGTGAAATGATCAGAAGTTTCAGTGTTTATATTAGCGATAAAAAGGCAGATGTCGTGGGATTCAATTCTATTTGTGCGTTTTATCCCCAGGCCATTCTTGTTGCTGAGATGGTTAAAAAACAAAATCCTGCCGTAAAAATTGTCTTCGGAGGGCCTCAGGCATCTTCATGTCCGGTTGAAACACTCACAGCCTTCAATTGGATCGACATGATTGCAATAGGGGAATCGGAACAGAATATTGTGGATCTGATTGAAGCCTTGACAGGCAGAAGAAGCCTTGATAATGTTGCCGGAATTGCTTTCAGGAAGGAGGGAAGAATCGTTCAAAACCCCCAGGCGGGACTTATTAGTGATCTTGACGAGCTACCGATTCCCGATTATTCCCTTATCCCTCACATGAAATCGATCAACCTTTTATCGGTTGAGGTGGGCAGGGGCTGTCCTTTCTCCTGTCGTTTTTGCTCTACGAAAACATACTGGAAAAAGAGATTCAGGCTGAAGAGTGTGGCACGCATTGTAAAGGAAATGGATAGCCTTAATGAAGAGTTCGGGTTTAAACATTTCTTTTTTCTTCACGATCATTTCACAGTCAATAAAAAAACAATCCTGTCATTCTGCAGCTATCTGAAAGCAGGCGAGAAAATGTACACCTGGGAGTGTTATTCCAGGGCTGATACTCTCGATAAAGAGCTGATAGAGACGATGAAAAATGCGGGTTGTACCAAAATCTCAATTGGAATTGAAACAGGTTCCCCCCGTATGCAGCATCTGATCGGCAAAAACCTTGATCTGCCTTCGGCATGGGAGATTATCAAAGAAATTGTAAGGAATAACCTGAAGGTAAAACTGAGCTTCATCTACGCATTACCTGAAGAGGAGGAGCAGGACCTGAAGAAGACGCTTGATCTGATTCGCCGGTCTGTAGTGTTGGGCGTTGATGAAATTTCACTTTTCCCGTTTATATTGCTCAACGGGGCTGATTACTATGATAAGTACAAAAATGACCTTGTGCAAATTGAAGAATATAATTCAAATATTGATGAGAGGAACGGTGATGAGACTTTCCGGCTTATCCGAAATCATCCAGCTGTTTTTCCAAGCTTTTACAGGTTTCCTTCCGTACTTTTTGACAAATACCGATACCTTGATGTTTTTGTTACCTATTATTCCTTCCTTCAAAGGTATTTCCCTTTTACCTTCAGAGCCCTTCTTGAATTATTCAGGCTCGATCTGGGTGCATTGTATCTTGATTTTTTAAGAATAGATCCCCGTTTCGGGGAAATTTTATCTGAGACCTTAAGAAATGATGAAGAGATTGAATGGAGTGAGGTTTTGTCCATGCAGGTTTCATTTCTTGATCATTATATACATAAATCCAATCCGCAAAATGAACTTGAAGAAACTTTTGAAACTGAAAAAACGCTTCTGAGCCGAAGGAGAGGTATTCCTGGGTCTAAACAGGAAATGCAGGTTTAACTTTGAAGTTCAGGTAAATAGAAATAAAAAAGCCCTCATAAGAGAGCTTTTTTGTAGTCCATAGGGGAATCGAACCCCTGTTACCAGGATGAAAACCTGACGTCCTAACCACTAGACGAATGGACCATGTAAAGAACTTTTAAACGCGGATGCAAAGAAAGGACCTTTTTTTTAAATCTGCAAAATATTTTCAATTAAAAATAGAGACCTCTGAGATTTTTCTTTTTCCGTATTTCACTTTACAAACCCGGGTACCGTTATTCTAAACATCGCAGATGAGGATACACTTCCTTAGCGATTCCAATTTGTCTTTCTGTTTAGGAACAAACTCCTGTCCCACATATCCTTTGTACCCGGTTTTAACAATTGCATTCATAATTGCCGGATAATAAAGTTCCTGCGTCTCATCAAGCTCATTTCTTCCGGGTACTCCGCCGGTATGAATGTGACCAATATACTGTATGTTTTTCGTTATTGAATCGATAATGTTTCCCTCCATAATCTGCATATGGTAGATATCGAAGAGAAGTTTGAAACGCTCAGATCCGGTCATTTCACATAATGCGGCACCCCATAATACCTTATCGCACTGGTAATCCTTATGTCCATAGCTGTTCAGAAGTTCCATTATGATAGTAACACCGTATTTTTCAGCGGTCGGCATGATTTTACGAAGACCAATTGCGCAGTTTATCATTCCTTCATGATCATCCTGTCCCTCGCGGTTACCTGAAAAGCAGATGAGATTCGGAACACCTGCTGCAGCTGCTTTCGGGATCATTGCAAGATAATCAGTAATCAGTTTGTCATGATTTTCAAGACGGTTAAAGCCTTTAGGGATACCCCAATCAGTGGCATAACCAACTGCACATTTCAATCCTGCCTTTGCAACCACCGGCCAGTCCTTTTCATTAAGCAGTTCCACCGACTCAATACCCATATCCCTGCAACTAATTGCAAATTCTTCGAGTGGAATATCACCATAGCACCACTGGCTTACTGAATGATGAATGTTTCCCTTAAGCTTAACCCTGCCTTCTGAAACTCCTCCAAATACCTTATTCAACGGAGTTGAGGCTGCTACAACTGCGACCCCGGCTGTCTTTCCTATCATATCTCTTCTGTTCATGGATATTATTTTTTAAATTCTCATAAAAGTAATAAATAATTAACACCTTCTTATTCCCCGATCAGTCGAGAATTCCTTTTTTCAACTGGCCTATTTATTTGGCTGTCTGAAAATAGTTCTACTTTGACAGATTAAAATCCAATCAGCTTTTTCAGCTTTTTTACCCCGGCCCCGAGTGGTGAAAGCTGAAAGACCGGCCTGTTCCCCTTGGGGATAAAGGGTATAAACAGGACGATTTTTCAAATCTGTCAAAGTAGAAATAGGTAAAAGATTATGTTTAATTTCAGAATATTTGTTCTTCCAAACATTAACCAATCTCCTCTAAAATAAAAAACATATGCTTTAAGTTTTATATTTGTTGTATCAAACTTTGACAGTCAGATTATATGAAAATTCCTGCCAGCCGTGATTATAAAAGTGGTCATTTGGTAGAAGTTCTGAGGAGCGGGGAGGAGTATTTTGCTACCTGTGAAAATGCAATAAACCGGGCAAAGGACTATATTCATTTTCAGACTTTTATAGTTGATGATGATGATACAGGACGAAGTTTTGTTAATGCCCTTGTCAGGGCTGCTGAAAGAGGTGTCAGAGTTTATTTCCTTCTTGATGCTTACGGAGGAAGGAGCTTCTCAAAAGAACTTGAACTTAAAGTTACTGAAGCCGGAGTTCTGTTCAGAAGATTTTCACGTACATTTATTACCAGGGGATATCACTTAAGCCTTAGGCTTCACCATAAAGTGCTCCTCATTGATGGCGAAACGGTAATTATCGGGGGTATGAATGTGGCTGACCGTTATCATGGCCACAGGGAGTTAAAGGAATGGCTCGATTTCGCAATTCTGCTCAGAGGTCCTGAATGTGCTCATGTCCTCTTTATAATTAAAAAGCTCTGGAACAGAACCTTCATCTCAAGGAAAGAGCGTTCGAGGGAGATGATTCATAACCCGCATCTCTTCGATGATGGGATTAAGGTCAGGATCCTGCAGAATAACTGGTACAGGAATAAGATCGAAATACTCAAAGGATACCGTTACGCGCTCCGCCATTCGCACAACAGGATGATAATCTTCGCAAGTTATTTCCTGCCAGGCCGGAACGAGAGGAAACTTCTGAAAAATGCGAGTCGCCGGGGGGTTGATATTACAATTGTGCTGGCTGCAGAGTCTGATGCCCCAATGTTCGACAGGGCCACCAATTTCCTTTATGATTTCATCCTGAGGAATAATATCAGGATATATGAATATTTGCCGTCAAACCTGCATGCAAAGGTCGCAACAGTCGATGGAACCTGGACCACAATCGGAAGCTATAACATAAATCACCTGAGCGATTATGGAAGCGTGGAGATGAACGCCGCGATTCTCGACCCGGGATTCACTGAAAGGTTCGAAAAGATCCTCCTTGAAATAATCGAAAAGGATTGTCGTGAAGTCACTTTCGAGGAATACAAACTCCGTAATACCTGGTGGAATAAAGTCACTGGCTGGGCTACATACCAGGCTATAAGATTCATGATGAGAGTTATGTTCCTGCTTGCATCCAAAGCTAAATAACTGACATATGCTCTTTTCATGCTCAACATTTTAACTGCAGTTTTTTTCTGGTCTTAGGTATTTGAAAAAATCAGGTTATGCTGTTATAGAATCGGGAAATTCCTATTATTGCATAAAATAGATATTATGAAAGCAGATCTTTTTAATATTGCCAGTTTTAAAGTAGACGGTGGCTCAATGTTCGGAGTGGTTCCAAAGATTCTCTGGTCAAAATTTTATCACTGCGATCAGAACAATTTAATTGTACTCCCTCTAAGATCTCTGATTGTTGAGACAGGAGGACATGTTATTCTTGTTGATACCGGATGGGGAGATAAACAGGATGATAAATTCTTCAGCCATATCTATCTGCATGGGGGTGAAGGACTTCTCGGAGGCCTCGCCATGAGGGGCTATAAGCCTGAAGATATCACTGATGTGGTTCTTACTCACCTGCATGCTGATCATTGCGGCGGTTGTTTCAGGAATCGGCCGGGAAGCGCTGATCCTGAAGCGGTATTCCCGAATGCTTTCTATCATATAAGCAGGGCACAATGGGATTGGGCTGTGAAAAACAATTTAAGGGAAGAGGATTCTTTTCTCGAAGAAAATATTAAACCTATCGGTGACTCCGGGAAACTGAAACTGGTCGATGATGACTGCGAGCTTTTCCCCGGTTTTGAAGTAAGAATGTGTTTTGGCCATACTGCAGGCCTGATGATTCCTGTTATAAAATATAATGGAAAAACCTTAGTCTATACCGGTGATCTTATTCCGACTGTTGCCCATATTCCTTTGATCTGGAATATGAGTTATGATATAGAATCTTTGAAGACAATTGACGAGAAGAAGAAGATTCTGGATGAAGCGCTTGAAAAAAACTACATCCTGGTTTTCCAGCATGATGAGGAGACTGAGTGTTGTTCGCTGCAAATGACTTCAAGAGGTATAAGGGCTAAAGAAGAATTCGGTTTCCGGAAAATCTCCTGATCTTAATCAGGAACCTGAACTCAGCTTTCGAAGAAACCAGCAGGTTTTTTCCTGTTATTCAATGGTGTTCAATATTATCTGTTAATAGCTGAAATTGCAGGCATATCATAAAATGCATGATTCTTTTCATGTTTTATTATCCCGTTTGTTAGTATATTTGATAATTGAGATATAATGTAGGAGTGTTGTTATTCCTTTATAATCAATTTATTAATAATAAAATAACCTGGGTTGTATGGCAGATTTTATCTATGAGAAACCATTTCAGATCGAGAGGGACTCTACAAAATACCGTCTCCTGACTGCGGAATATGTTAAAGTTGTAAAAGAGGGTGAACGCACTATCCTTAAAATTGATCCGAAGGGACTTGAATTGCTGGCAGGCGAGGCGGTATCGGACCTTTCATTTTATCTCAGGACTTCTCATCTTGAAAAACTCTCTTTTATTTTAAAAGACCCGGAGGCGACTGACAATGACAGGTTCGTTGCATATCTGATGCTTCGTAATACCGTTATTTCTTCGGCAGGGGACCTCCCCTGGTGTCAGGACACAGGAACTGCAATAGTTATTGGTAAGAAAGGAGAAAACATTTTTACGGGAGGCCACGATGCAGAACACCTCTCCAGGGGGATTTATAAGACCTACAGAGACAGAAATTTAAGATATTCCCAGGTTGTTCCGTTTTCTATGTTTGAAGAGAAAAACACAGGTTCCAATCTGCCTGCTCAGATAGATATCTATTCCACTGACGGCAACAGGTATGAATTTCTCTTCATAACAAAAGGCGGAGGTTCGGCAAATAAAACATTTCTGTACCAGCAGTCCAAGTCCCTCTTAAATGAGGAATCACTGACAGGCTTTGTCAAGGAGAAGATAAAGGATCTTGGAACATCTGCCTGTCCTCCGTATCATCTTGCTCTTGTTATTGGCGGGACATCGGCTGAGGCTACACTGAAAACCGTCAAGGAGGCATCAGCAGGCTACCTCGATCATCTTCCTGTTACAGGCAACGCTGCCGGAAGGGCTTTCCGCGACCTGGAATGGGAAAAACGGATTGAGGATATTTGTCATGAATATGGTGTGGGAGCTCAGTTTGGCGGAAAGTACTTTGTACATGATGTAAGGGTGATACGGCTTCCCCGGCATGCTGCCTCATGCCCTGTTGGACTTGGAGTTAGCTGCAGTGCTGACAGAAATATAAAGGCCTATATCAGTGAAAATGGTATCTTTCTTGAAGAGCTGGAAAAGAATCCACAAAGGTTCATGCCTGAAAAAGCTCCTGAACTGGAAAAAGCTGTTGAAATAAATCTCGACCGGCCCATGGAGGAAGTTCTCTCGGAACTGACCAAATATAAGGTTAAGACAAGGCTAAGCCTTACAGGTACTCTGATTGTTGCACGCGATATAGCACATGCCCGAATCAAGGCGCTTATTGACGAGGGTAAACCGATGCCGGAATATTTTAAGAATCACCCGGTTTACTATGCTGGTCCTGCCAAAACACCTGAAGGAATGGCCTCCGGAAGTTTCGGCCCCACAACTGCCGGAAGAATGGATTCATATGTCGATCTGTTCCAGAGCCTGGGAGGGTCGATGATAATGGTTGCTAAGGGTAACAGAAGCAGGCAGGTTATTGATGCCTGCAAAAAACATGGTGGATTCTATCTCGGTTCTATAGGCGGACCCGCAGCCATTCTTGCAGCTGAAAATATCAAGTCGGTGGAACTGGTTGATTTTGAGGAGCTAGGAATGGAAGCTGTAAGAAAAATCCGGGTGGAGAATATGCCCGCATTCATCATAACCGACGACAAGGGGAATGATTTCTTTGATCAGTATAATAAATAAGGAACAAACCAGGAGGTTATTGGTAGTCTGGAACCAGTAACCTTAAATTTAGCTTGTTTTTTAAATTTTCTTTAAAAAATGATTTAATTCAATCGTTTGATATTTTATTTTAATTATTTTGGCAGGCCCTAAAACTGATTTATGAAGAGATTCTTTTTATTGTTTATTCCAG
>CAIPJU010000303.1 GCA_903865465.1 uncultured Bacteroidota bacterium | reverse complement strand
CTAATACTCAAAACATTGGTCTTGAATTTTGTATCAGACATAATTACCGGTTGATTTGTTAAGAAGGCTGTTGTAGCATAAAACCGAAACCAATAACTCCCCGAACTACCCAGGTCCATACCCGAATTTGGATAGAAGGAAGCTCCGGAGAATTGTAAAGTGTAACTCCCGTTTACAAGTCTGGTAGTGCCGTTAACATCAAGCCTATATGTAGGACTGGTATTATTAATACCAACATATCCATTTGTAGCAACCTTTATCTGACCAGATGTAGCTGAAACCAAAATAAAGAATAACACAAAGCTGAGGAGGGAGAATTTTTTCATAGTTAGTTAAGAGTAAGAAGGTTAGATATATTTTTCAGATTTATTTTTTATAATGAATTGGGAATAAGAGCAAAGATTATTATTTGATAGAAATCAGATTACTAAAATGTTATCTTATTCTTTTATGACCCTCCATCTGGAGATATTATCCTTTATCCGGATAATCATGAAATAAATTCCTTGCTTGAGATTACTGACATCAATGTTGTTTGTAATAGATAGATTTTTGTGAGTAAGAACCAAACGACCTGTCTGGTCATAAAGATAGATCCCATTCCCGTTATATTCTTCAATCCCCTGGATTTCAACTGTAATCTTATTTTTTGTGGGATTTGGATAGATTAAGACAGAAGATTTGGCCAGTGTATCTGCATAGACCTCAGATTTCTGATTGACAGTATCCTCCTGAATGTTTGGCAGAGGCGTGCTTAAAAGGCTTCTGGTTTGCTTTAAGACTATGTCTCTTGCAGTCCTGTTGCCTGAGGCATCATACCGATAATAAATTGTCTGATTCTGACCATTAGCGAACAAGCTGGCAGAAAAGAATACCAAAACTAAAATTAATTGTTTCATAATATGGGCATTAACTGAATCATATCTAATAAAAAACTGCTTCAACAATCTTTTACTAACGTCTAACCCTATCAATACAACCTATGACAACATATTTTCTACGACATTGAGCTACCCTAAAATTAAACAATTTTTAGGAATTCAAAAGAGTTTATTGATTTTTTTAAAACTCCCAGTGTATCTTAAGTTTGTAATACATGTTAATTTGACAGACCAGAAGAGCCCAGGAAGGTTGTTGCTACCCTTATTACTGATCCCGAAGTGTGACTTTATCACATATTTTTTGAAACTAACTCAACTGTTTCCATAAAACGGTGATATTTCCTCCTGCCAATAGCTGATTTTCTAAACAGCTCTTTAAACTTCGCCGGAGTGAGCTGAAGCCAATCTTCAGTGGTCATCTCCTTTAACTCTTTATTCATCTCAAATTCAGCAACCGTATGTCGTTTTGCCCGTGCATTCCATGGGCATACTTCCTGGCATTTATCACAACCGAATACTCTTCCTCCAAATTTCTCCGCTTGCGCAACTGTAGCAGGCGTCTTACTTTCGATGGTAAGATATGCAATGCACTTCCTTACATCGATAGTCCTGTTTTCATTAATGGCCGCAGTCGGACAGGATTCGATGCATAATCGGCATTCTCCGCAGTGATCTTCAACAGACGGATTATCATAATCGAGTCTGATGGTAACTACAATTATTCCGATGAAAAAAAACGAACCGATACTCTTGTTTATAAGGATTGAATGCCTGCCAGGCCACCCCAGACCTGCCTCTTTTGCCCAGGCCTTCTCGAGTAAGGGCGCCGAATCGACAAATGAACGGGCCTCAGCTTCAGGATTCTGAATCTTAATATAGTCAATAAGCAAATCGAGCTTCTCCTTTATAACATCATGATAATTAGTTCCGTAAGCATATCGTGATATCACAGGAACTCCATTGCCTCCCTGTTGGCGCTCTGAATAATAATTTAAACCTGTTACAATTATTGATTTTGCCCCGGGTACCAGGAAGTCAGGATTTATCCTTTTTTCGATGTTCCTGGCCAGATAAGCCATATCTCCATTCATTCCCTGCGAGCACCAGGTTTTAAGACGAGATTCATGCTCTGAAAGAATTCCGGATGGTGCGAAACCGCACAGGTCAAAACCCAGTTCCCGGGCTCTTTCCTTAATGAGAAATGAAATGTTTTTCCCTTCCGGAGGTTCCATTTTTAAATTGATCTAAAGGAATCCAAGCTGCAATTTGGCCTCTTCGGTTAGCATGCTCTTATCCCACGGAGGACTGAAGGTGAGCTTAAGATCGCATTCCTTAACTCCCCGTGTTCCTCCTATCTTGTATTTTACCTCTTCAAAAAGGTCCTCCGCCATAGGACAGCTTGGAGCAGTAAGTGTCATTGCAATATGAGCAATATGATCATCATCTACTTCAACCTCGTAGATAAGTCCAAGGTCATAAATATTTACCGGGATCTCAGGGTCGTAAATACCTTTAAGTACCTGAACGATAAGTGTCTCTATTTCTTGTTTTTCTGTTGCATCCATAGTGCTGGTTATTTAGCAGTTGCATTATAGGCCATGGCATAAAGCTTCATCTGGCGAACCATCGACAGAAGTCCGTTCGATCGCGTCGGCGAAAGATTTTGCCTTAGCCCTATTTTATCAATAAAATATAGATCGGCGGCGATGATCTCTTCCGGAGTTCGTCCCGATAGTACTTTTACCAGAAGTGCAACTATACCCCTGGTAATAATGGCATCGCTGTCGGAAGTAAAACTTATTGATCCGTCATGAAATTCAGGATGAAGCCAAACTTTCGACTGGCAACCTTCGATAAGAAAATCCTTCACCTTATATTTAGGGTCGATTGCCGGAAGATCTTTCCCCATGTCAATAAGAAGGTTATACTTATCCATCCAGTCGTCGAACAGTGCAAACTCATCAATTATTGAATCCTGAACCTCAGTGAGTGTCATAATTACGTATTAGGCAAACATTGTTTTGACTTTCTCAATTCCCTGTGCGAGAGAGTCTATTTCTTCTTTTGTATTGTAAAAACAGAGTGAAGCCCTGATTGTCCCGTCAATTCCAAAATGGTCCATTACCGGCTGGGCACAATGGGTACCGGTCCTAACTGCAATACCCATCTTATCGAGTATCATCCCGGCATCATACTGGTGAATCCCCTTTAAAAGGAAAGATACTGTAGAAATCTTTGATTTTGAATCTCCATATATTTTCAACCCGGGGATGGCTGAAAGTCTT
>CAIPJU010000302.1 GCA_903865465.1 uncultured Bacteroidota bacterium | reverse complement strand
GTAATTACACTCGATTGTGGCATCAAGGCAGTCGAAAAAGTAAAATATGCCAGGTCAAAAGGAATCGATGTCATAATTTGTGATCATCATTATCCTGGCGATGAAATTCCAAAAGCGGTTGCAGTTCTCGATCCCAAACAGCCGGGATGCAGTTACCCGTTCAGGGAGTTGTCGGGATGTGGTGTGGGATTTAAGCTTATTCATGCCTATTCAAGGGTTCATGGTATACCCTTCAGTGCTATTTATCATTATCTCGATCTGGTGGCTGTCAGTATTGCCTCCGACATTGTACCAATAACCGGGGAGAACCGGGTGATGGCATATTTTGGATTGAAGCAGCTGAACAGCTCTCCGCGTACTGGTTTGAGGGAAATTATAAGGGAATCAGAAGTAACGAAGGCTCTGACAGTTGAAGATGTTGTATTCAAGATTGGGCCGAGGATAAATGCCGCCGGAAGAATGGAGACAGGAAGCAAGGCAGTCGACCTTCTTGTTTCATCCGACACGCTCATTGCAACAGGCATCAGCAAAGAGATCAGTAACTTCAACATTGAGCGTAGAAGTGTAGACCGGATTATTACTACCGAAGCACTCAGGATGATCTCTGAAGATCAGCGAAAAACCAATGCGAGAACCACTGTGCTATACAATCCGGGTTGGAAAAAGGGAGTTATCGGAATAGTTGCATCGAGGCTTATTGAGACCTATTACAGGCCAACAGTAATCCTTACGGAGTCGAATGGCTTTGCCACCGGCTCGGCACGGTCGGTACCAGGTTATGACCTTTACCAGGCTATTGAGGCTTGCAGCGACCTGCTTGAAAGCTTCGGAGGCCATATGTTTGCAGCCGGTTTAACCCTCAAGAAAGAGAATATAACACCTTTCATGGAGAGGTTTGAACAATATGTTAATTCAACGATCGTCGAAGACCAGCTTCTCCCTCGGATCCCTATCGATGGTGAGCTCTCATTTTCTGAGATAAATGAAGATTTCTTCAATATAATGAACAAATTCCAGCCCTTCGGTCCCGAGAATATGTCACCTGTATTTGTTTCGCGAAATGTTTTCGATGCAGGTATGGGAAAGATGGTAGGATCGAACGGAGAACATCTGAAACTTGATCTTTGCCAGGATTCCCCCGGACAGAGAACAATTCCTGCAATAGCCTTCAGCCAGGCAAATCACTTCGAGTATATAAAGGGAGGACATCCTTTTGATATATGCTATTCAATTGAAATGAATGAATTCAGGGGAAACAAGAATCTTCAGCTTAACATAAAGGATATTAAAACCCCGTTCGATTCGTGGTAATATTAAGATCATTCTTAGAACCATATTCTGAACTGCAATTTAAATTCACTTCTGTAGTCAGGCTCCTGCCCCTTGGCTGACAGCGAGGTAAAACCATATTTAACCCTAATCACAGCCCTGCGTCCGGTTTTAAGTTCTGCCATCGCGTAACTTCGGTTTCCTTGGCCATAAAGGGCGGGAATACTGAAACTGTGAAGTATGTCATTTTCAAAGGCATAAATTCTGGTATCCCAGTCATCTGTTTTGAATATACAATACCTTAACCAAAACCTGAGAGGAACTTTTTTCAGTCTGAAATACAGATCCTGTATCAAAGCCCCGCCCCGGTTGCCGGTCTCAGATACTGCATTAACAGCTAATGTAGATCCGAAAGAAATTCTTTCTGTCAGGGTGTATTTTGTTGTAAACTTAAGGCTTCGGATTGTGGTGCTCACCTGTTGCGGGATTCCTGAGTTTTCCTTTTTGTCGGCCATCGTCATCCTGAATGAATATAGGGTCTCAATAGTCAGTTTATCGGTAGGTAAAAACCTGATTCTTAGTTCTTTTCTGACAGCTGATGAGGGCCCG
>CAIPJU010000301.1 GCA_903865465.1 uncultured Bacteroidota bacterium | reverse complement strand
GAGGGATGGACGGGATACTCTTTTCGCGGTTTTTCTCCCTCTGCTATTTCATTGTTTTTAAGGCATTAATAAAACTATTTTTAAAAAATTATTCTGTAAGTGTTTCAATTTAAACAAATAATATTTTTATATTTGCACAGTTGAAAAAACGAAAACTCAAAATAATTTGTTGAATTTTAAACTTCATGTAAAATGACTAAAGCAGACATTGTTAATGAAATTGCCAAGAACACTGGTATTGAAAAGGTTACGGTCCAGAAGACTGTTGAAGCCCTGATGGAAACTGTTAAGGATTCGATGGTAAAAGGGAACAACGTATACCTCAGGGGTTTTGGAAGCTTCATAGTTAAGAAAAGGGCTAAGAAAACAGCAAGGAATATCTCCAAGAACACAACCATAATTATTCCAGCTCACAATATCCCAGCATTCAAGCCGGCGAAAACCTTTATCACAAAAGTAAAATCACACGTTAAGAAATAATTTCATGCCAAGCGGTAAAAAAAGAAAAAGACACAAGATGGCCACCCACAAGCGCAAAAAGCGTTTGCGGAAGAACAGACATAAGAAAAAATAGCAAATCAGCGAGTGGCCAATTTAGTTACAGATTAAACCTAAAGATCTGATGGTCTTTAGGTTTATTGTATCTATATGTTTGGTGCTGATTACAAATTAATAAAGTTCAATTTTGTGAAGTGGTAAATAAAGATTTAATCATTGATGCCGGTGATTCGGAGGTTTCTTTAGCGTTGTTGGAAGACAAACAGTTAATTGAACTTAACAAGGAAAAAAGAGATATAAGGTTCTCAGTAGGTGATATCTATCTTGGAAAAGTAAAAAAGATAATGCCTGGGCTGAACGCCGCATTTATTAATGTTGGTTATGAGCGTGATGCTTTCCTTCATTATCTCGACCTCGGTGCCCAATTCAGAACCCAACACAAATATTATACTACAGCAATTCAGAAACTGGGTAAAATACCCCCTGTTCATAAATTCAAACCCGATCCTGACATCGACAAGGACGGTAAGATTACTGATGTCCTGACTGTTGGACAGACAGTTATTGTTCAGATCACAAAAGAACCAATCTCAACCAAAGGACCAAGGCTGGCTTCAGAGATCTCCCTCGCAGGGAGAAACCTGGTTCTGATGCCATATTCCGATAAGGTGTCAGTATCCTCTAAAATAGAAAGCCAGGAGGAAAAGACCCGCCTGAAGTCATTGGTTCAGAGCATAAAACCAAGAAACTACGGCGTTATTATCAGAACCGTGGCCGAAGGAAAAAAAGTAGCTGTCCTCGATGCCGAACTGCGTGAACTGGTAAAAAAGTGGGAATCGGCTTTCATCTCTGTTAAAAAAGAGATTAAAACACCCCGGCTTTTTATCGGAGAGATGAACAGGACCTCAACGATTCTCCGCGATATGCTTAATGTTACTTTTAACAGTATCCATATCAACGATACAACAATTGCCGAAGATATAAGATTATATATCAGGGAAATAGCCCCTGAAAAGGAGAAGATAGTAAAGGAGTATAAAAGCACTATTCCTATCTTTGACCATTTTGGGGTCAATAAACAGATAAAGGCTCTCTTCGGAAAAACTGTCTCGTTTAAACACGGCGCTTACCTTATTATCGAACATACCGAGGCACTTCATGTAATTGACGTAAACAGCGGAAACAGGTCACGGACAGGCAATGACCAGGAGTCGAATGCTGTTGAAGTCAACCTTGAAGCTGCTACTGAAATAGCCAGACAGTTGAGGCTCAGGGATATGGGAGGTATAATAGTTGTTGATTTTATCGATATGCAATCGGCTGATAATAAACAGCAGGTGTTCGATAAGATGAAGGAGGTGATGTC
Source organism: uncultured Bacteroidota bacterium (assembly GCA_903865465.1). Taxonomy (GTDB): domain Bacteria; phylum Bacteroidota; class Bacteroidia; order Bacteroidales; family VadinHA17; genus LD21. Next base: position 375 of record CAIPJU010000301.1, on the reverse strand, counting down.
GGGTGACAGAACAAAACACAATATATTGCCCCTTACCAAATTCGGGCTGATGCAAATTACCAGGCAGAGAGTCAGACCCGAGATGAATATCACTACCTATGAGAAGTGTCCCTCCTGTCACGGGACAGGGGAGTCAAAACCAACCATATTATTTACAGATGAGCTCGAGCGTGGATTGTCCTTTATAGTCGACAAGATTAAAACCCGCAGCCTTATTCTGAACGTCCATCCCTTTGTGGCTTCACACATGAAAAAAGGACTTTTCCCTCTCTACCTGAAATGGTGTCTCAAGTACAGAATCAGCCTCAAAGTGCAGGCTGTAACTTCCTATTACATGCTTGAATACCATTTTTTCGATCATTATGACAATGAGAT
>CAIPJU010000300.1 GCA_903865465.1 uncultured Bacteroidota bacterium | reverse complement strand
TACAGAGCGATACCGCTTTTAAGCGTATATCTGTTGATTCTTCCTTTATCAGGATTCCATATGTTGTTGATAAGAAAAGGAGGCTAACAACGGATCAGCTTGCCGAAAAAGCAGCGAAGAGGCTGCTTGAACTGCGTGATGGTAAACATATGATTCTTACGGGTGAGGCAACAGTATATCCCCAAAACGATGCCGCTATAAATGAGATGAACAAAATGGAAAAGGAGTACACTGAGCTATTTGCCGGCAAAAGAATCAGGGAGAGCAGGATATTTACTTTCCAGATTATCCCCGATAAAAATATATCTTCAAAACAGTCTGAACTGTTTCGTTTTTCGGAGAGTAAAGGAGCTATGCCGGTTAATCAGCCAGGGACGCCGGTTTCTGTAAAATTTGTTCCTGAGCAGAAGACAAAAGAACTTACAATGATCAGAACGGTACCATCGGATCCTAAAGCACCTCAGTATGATAAGCTCTACTACAGAATTCCTGATGTGGCCGACATGACATTATATCTTGGTGACGAAGCTCTTTACTCCTCCAGGGTGATTGTATACCAGTTTGGTGAGGTGGTACAGTTGCCATCCAATTATGTTATTGGAAAGTAAAAAAGCTATTTCACTTTGCCTACAAAACTTTTCTGGAATTCTTCCCAGCTCTGCTTTTCATACGATTTATCGGCGAAGAAGCTGAGCAGAACCTCCATATCTTTTGGCTCTTTGAAGCCCGGTACTGGTGATACACCTAGTTTCCCGGCTTGTTGGGTAAGTATTACAACAGTAGGATATGATAACTGTCCGTTAAGCAGGGCAACAGCAAGCTGGTGAGCATTTCCTGATTTACCATCATTAACAAATGTTTTTCCCATAAAAGTGATATCATCTTTCCCCTCAGCGTTGAATTTAACAGGATAAAACTTATTGTTCAGGATATCAGAGATAACTGAATTAGTGAAAGTTTCCCTGTCCATCTTCTTGCACCAGCCGCACCAGTCGGTATATGTATCAATAAAAATAGGCTTGGGTGTCTGGCTGCTGAGTTTTTCAGCTTCCTGAATGGTGTACCATTTTACAGCTGACTTCTCGCTGCTAACTACAGACTGTGACATAGCTACAACTGATGCCATTGCCATTATTGATATGAATATTATTTTTTTCATAGAAAATCAATTATATTATATTTACGTTCCTGCAAAATAAAGCAAAATATCTTTTCTATTCTGTTAATTGCAGCAATCAAATTGAATAAAGAACAATCAGGTTTTGCTTAAGTTCGCTGATTATGTTTCAGTAAATGATTTTCATTTGAATATTTTTTTACATTTACCATTCAATAATTTTAAACCTTGTTTAATATATGGAAACAATAACGAATACTTTACGCGATTCCAAGGCTGCACGCTGGACTGCCCTGGGTGTCGTGGCTTTCACAATGCTTTGCGGATATTATCTCACCGATGTTATGGCTCCGCTGAAGCCTATGCTGGAAAAAGAACTTCATTGGAACAGTGCAGAATACGGGATATTTACAAGCGCCTATGGTTGGTTCAATGTCTTTCTTCTGATGCTTATTATTGGTGGAATTATTCTCGACAAAATGGGAGTAAGGTTCACTGGGAAGATGGCCACCATAACCATGGTTATAGGTACCGCAATAAAATACTGGGCAATATCTACCCATTCGCTCGACAGCATGCATCTTTTAGGGATGAGAGGGCAG
>CAIPJU010000299.1 GCA_903865465.1 uncultured Bacteroidota bacterium | reverse complement strand
CTTCCAGGTAGTAACCAACCTGAAGGCAACTGCCGAAACTGAAGGAAGGGAACTTTCTAAATCGTACGAAAAAACCGTTGTCCTTGCCACTATCGATGATGCATGGAAAGAACATCTCAGGGAGATGGACGAACTGAAACAATCGGTTCAAAATGCAACTTATGAACAGAAGGATCCGCTTCTTATCTATAAGTTTGAATCGTTCGAGCTCTTCAAAACAATGATTACCAAAGTTAATAAGGATGTGGCAGCCACGCTTATGAAGGGCCATATTCCTACTCAGGATCCCGAGCAGGTGAAAGAGGCTCAGAGAAGGCGTCAGCTTGATATGTCAAACATGAGGACATCAAGATCAGATTCTGCAAATCCCGGAGCTGATGCAGGTCAGGACCGTGAAAAGAAAACAGAGCCGGTAAGGGTCGATAAGAAAGTAGGAAGAAATGACCCATGTCCTTGTGGCAGCGGCAAAAAGTACAAGCAATGCCATGGCTTGGGACAGGGCGCTAGTGTATAATCGTGATCAGCTTCTGTTTACCTCTTCAATAGCTTTCTGTATCTTCGTGTAAACCGGTCTGCTTACCGGTACCAGTGGTAACCTGAGGTTGTTAGGGCAGATGTTCATTATATTCATCATGGCCTTAACACCTGAAGGATTGCCTTCGACGAATAGAAGTTCAATTATATCGAGGAATTTGTAATGTATTTCGCGTGCTGATTTAAAATTACTTTTAAGAGCATGGTTTACCAGCTCACTGCATGGACCGGGAAATGCATTTGCCAGAACTGAAATTACTCCTGATCCTCCAGCTGCAATGAAAGGAATTGTAACCATATCATCACCTGAAACTACCAGGAAGTTTTCCGGTTTTCCCTTCAGTATTCTCATAACCTGGGCCATATCGGATGAAGCCTCCTTAATACCGATTATATTTTCACATTCATGAGCAAGTTCAAGACAGGTCTCTGCTGAAATGTTACTGCTTGTTCTTCCGGGCACATTATACAGAAAAACCGGTATTGGACTGCACGTCGCAATTTCCTTGAAATGCTGAACAAGCCCTCTCTGACTGGGCTTATTGTAATACGGTGAGACAGATAGAATTGCATCAACGCCACAAAGATTGGCGTGCTTAATGCCGTTTATAACATCCTGCGTATTGTTGCCTCCAAATCCTGCCATTATCGGAACCCTGTTGTCGACAGCTTCCACAACATAGGCTAAAACAGCTTTTTTCTCATCTTTTGAGAGTGTCACCGATTCACCTGTTGTGCCAAGTACTACAATGTAGTTAACTCCTCCTGAAATGACATGATTTACTACACGGCCTAATGCTGCGAAATCGATACTTGAATCATTCTTAAATGGTGTGACAATAGCTACTCCGGTTCCCCTGAATCTTTTCATTTAGTTTGCTTTATTTTGCTGTTAATGGTTTTCCATTTTTTATCATTTCAAGGTAGAGTAATACCTGTACAAGGTATTCATTGAGATCTACTGTAGGGTTCATCCCTAATATAAGATCAAAGGGAGAACCCGGAGCTTTGTTGTCACTTAATCCAACCTTAAAGGCGCTTTTTGAAAGTGAAGTTATGCAGTTGAGCTGAAATAACTGATTGAAATTGATATCAATAAGTACATCAAAAACCTTGTTGATAAATATTTCGGCATCATTTGACACGGGCATATAGAAGAAATTCAGGTTGTCCCTTTTAAGTATAGTCAGGTTTTTGACTGCAGTGAATTTGTCTGGAATTGTTTTTACCGGGAAGTAGGCGAATAGCTCAACCTCAATATCCCTTTCATGCATCTTCTGACTGAACCTGGAAAGAATCGTATAATCTTCAGTTTTTGTTGCATCCCAAACAATGCCTATCGTTTTTACAATGCTGAAACTAGAATAATTTAATGTTCTTTTCGAAGAAGCCAATCTTTTACTGAGTATGGACCTGCCAATATTTAACCTAATATTCCTGAATAATTCCAT
>CAIPJU010000298.1 GCA_903865465.1 uncultured Bacteroidota bacterium | reverse complement strand
ATCCCGGTATAGAACCCCTTTAAGTTAAACTCATTTACAAATCTGTCAGCGTTACACCATATAAACAGATTGTTGTTTTTAAATCTCAAAAGATCAGCCATTGAATGATCTATTATTAGCCCACTGGGCTCGCCAAATTGTCCGATTGAAAATAATCCGGAAGGGCTTCCATGTCCCATCATCATAACTCGGCAATGTGAATCAATGAGACCTCTAATATCATTTATGGATTTATTAGTCTTTACTATAGTTTTATTAATCATTGTTTTGTAAGCAACGCTAAGAAAGTCTGTCGTGACATCCTGGGGATGAATAATTAGTGTTTTCATTTAACTTAATTTATTAGTATTTATTTTTCAGAATCCAACAGGATATTTTTGGCTCCTGGAATAAGATTCAAGATCATTTTTTGCAAGATGACTAAGTAGCTCTTCCTGGCTTTTAGTAACCTCAAATAGCTGTTGAACTTCAAACTTTTCTTTTAAATTTTTAATCTGGGCCGGGGTGATAAATGGATATTGATCTATCAAAGTTGCGGCATATAAAGAGCTGATATGTGGAAAATGAAACCGGAATATGGACCCGAGCATATCTTTTGATGGTGATTGCATCTTAATAATTGAATGAAATCTCCTGTGGAGTGCTGTATCGAAGCTCCCTCTGGTGAAGTCAAAGTTGCTTGTAAAAATCAGAATACCTCTGAATTTATCCAGGCACTGAAGCAAGAGTGAAATCATGTTATTATTCATTTGATCAACCGCGCTCGCGGATTTTGCATTACGGCTGAATAGTAAAGTCTCACCTTCATCAAAAATTACAATAGGCGTTACCTCAAATTGCAGGTATGCCTGATCAATCTCATCAAAAAGCTGGAAAATATTTTTTTCACTTTCTCCCACATATTTAGATAGTATGGTGGCAATATTAGCCGTTAGAATTGGACGTTCACATTTTTTTGCCAGATGATGTACAAAAGATGTCTTCCCAACACCCGGATCTCCTGTCAGAAGGATAACCAGCCGGGGAACTTTCTCCTTGATTTTCTCATAATTCACCCTGCTGACCATATCTTCAATCAACTTTAGATCCTCATTACTATGTTGATAATGCACATCCTGAATCGCTTCAGGAAAGATCAGCGAGCACATTTTAGGATGAAATGTTTTCTTGACTCCTTCGATTAGAGAACACATCCCTGAAATGGTTTTATTGGTTAATTTCATCTCTAAAGAAATGAACTGAGCTGAATTAAAAGACAAATAATCTTCACTGATCAACCGGTTATTTCCAGATAGCAATTCCTTTTCCAATTGATATTTGGAGAAGGAGTCTCCGGAAACCAGTTTTAAACTATTCTCCATGTCCATCGACTCTCCATATATCACATGACTTCTGATTGCAAGACAAATAATCAGTTCATCCCTCTTTGAAAACTTCTGGGCCTTTAACCATTTTATCTCCTGGATGCTATTATATTCCGATACTAAATCTGAAAACATTTCTGCAAAATCATCATCAGAATATTCCCGGCTACAGATTACAAGGGCATCTAACTCTTTCAGGAAACTTTCAAATGATTCATTTTTTCTCCTGATCAACAGGCTACGGTTATATGTTAATATAGCCTTCAAACACGACTGAGACAGCGTATATTCTTTTTCTTCATTCCGGAATGACCTGTCCGATGTGACAATCAGATGCTTTTTTTTCAGGTATTGAAGCGATTCATCGAGCTGTATACAGTCTGCAAGCTTCAGTTGAAAATGTTTAACGATATGGTTAAGAGTCAAAGAAGAGTGGGATGATAATCTTCT
>CAIPJU010000297.1 GCA_903865465.1 uncultured Bacteroidota bacterium | reverse complement strand
GTTGAAATCTTAATTATTTGTTAAACATGCTATTAATTTTAAATATTCTCCTAAACCTTCATTAATTTGCGGATAAGAATATACTTAATGGAATATAAAATTCTGATAACGCTTTTATTATTTGGTCTAACCGCATTATTGTGGTCACAGGACAATATGCATAGTGAACTTGAGAAAAGGCTTGTTAGCAATGCCCACGGAATTCTTCTACGCCTGGAAGCGGAAAAACAGAAGGCTACGGCCGGTAATGATGAGTGGTACATAGTTGCTCTTGAAGTTGATTCAATTGCTAAATACGACACACTTCGGAACAGGATTATAACCAGGGCTCAAAAATATCTCGGGGTAAGGTACAGGTATGGTCAGGCGAATGAAAAGGGATTTGATTGTTCCGGATTTGTTAAATATGTCTTCGGGAAATTCGGAATTGAACTGCCACGTTCATCCTATACACAATTCAATATCTGTAAACAAGTTGAAATAGACAAGGCCAAGGCCGGCGATCTGGTTTTCTTTAATACCCGGGGAAGGAGAGCTTCTCATGTAGGAATCTATATGGGGAATAACAAGTTCATCCATTCACCCAGCAGGGGCCGCACGGTCTCTATTGATTCAATCAGTGCTTACTATTTCAAGCCCCGTCTTTCAGGTTTTGGTTCGGTCTTATAATTTCCCCTCTTAGAATCTAATGAGAAAGCCTGACGTTTTGAAATAAGAACAGATGAACTTTATCATGGTAATATTTTCAAACTATCAAGATAATATGATTCCTGAAAGATCTGATTTGGCGGATGATAATAATAATATTTCGTCATACCACTGTCGGCCTTAAAAACACAGGTAAGACTGGGGCCGGAGGAATATCCCTGTGCAAATAATTCCAGGTGGCTTTCATCCTGGTATCTTTTAAAAGTGAAGCCCCAGAGCGAGATTGCTGAAGATGACTTATTTTCAACAACCTGAAGCATACTTCTGGAATCTATGATCTTAGTTGTGTCACCTAATGCCACGCTAAAACCATTCAAAGTGCGCTCAATCAGATAAGTTATTGAATTTCCCTGAGTTGATTCTGAAACAACCTGCCAGGTCTCATTTCCCCGGGAATAAGCAGAAATGCCGGTAAACCGACTACTGGAATAGCTATAATAGAATTCATTGCCGGTTTTGAGAGGAAATATATCATACCTGCCCTGTTTTTCACAGCCGCAAAGAAGGTATCCCATTAATAGCAGGGAAAAGAGCAAACTATTTCGCATGAGTTTTGAAATAATTCACAATTTACTCTTTTTATTAATTCAAAAGGTTAAAGATTTACATACTGATTATATCGATCTGCTTTCCTTCTGTCTGTTCATAGAGCTGTTTTGCCATATCAGCCTTCTCCCTGCTGAAATCAGGGTCCATTGAATGAGCCTTCATGTAGGAATAATATGCATTATTATACTTCTTTACGAACATATAAAAGTCACCCTTTGAGTCATAAACATTTGGATTACCAGGCTCAAGAGCAATATACCTGTCAAAGGCCGCCTCTGCCTTATCACTCTTGTTAAGTGACAGGTAGGCATATCCCAGCTGATTATAAAAGGGGCCGGAATCCGGAGAAACTTTAATTGCCTTTTCAAGTGTTTCGACTATGGCAGCAGTATCGCCGGCTATCGATTGGAATGAGACAAGATTATTATATGACTCCGGATCATTCGGGTAGATCGCCAAAAGCTTTTTTCCAATGTCGGTTACGTCACTGGTGCCCTTACTCAGTTTTGAAAGCGCCTCTTTCAGAAGCTTTTCGCCGTCACTGAGGGCGGATTTACTGTTCAAAGCAGCATCGGCGTATTTGTCAAAGTCGTTTTTTACCTGGTTAAGCAGGCAAAAGAGAGCTAACTGGTAATTAGCCATAAAAAAATCAGGATCTTCCTTCAGGGCTTTCCGGAATGTCTCAAGTCCCCTGGGAAGATTCACATCATCAAAGTACTTTCTGGCCTGACCATAAAATGCCAGAGCCTTTTCTGAATTTGTAGTTACAGGCATCAGCCTGACATTTGACGGCTGTGAGTTGACTGCTAATCCTACAAAAAGCAAAGCCTGAAGCAAAAATATCTTTTTCATTTTCGGTTAATAAGTTTTTTAATATTCAATACCTAAAAGCATATTTCATGCCAACAAAATAATTCTGCATATTAAAAACATAACAAATAATAAGCTGTATTGGTTGTGCAGGCTTTTAATTCTTCCTATAGGATTTCAGCAAATAGTCCCTCAATCTGAGCCAGTATCTGCTGATCGGTAAAATGTCTTCCCTTTATGGCCGATGAGGGGCAGGCTGCCACGCAAACTCCGCAACCCTTGCATAATGCACTGATTATATTACTATGCTTCTCCTCTTCATTAAATTCTATAGCACTGTATGGGCAAAGCTGATTGCATAAGCGGCATCCAGAACAAAGATCTTCTTTTACTTCCGAGAACAAGGCATCAACTTCAATCTTACCCCTGGCTATTCTTGCAAGGATCCTGGCAGCTGCAGCCCTTGCCTGTGCCACAGAATCAGGAATATCCTTTGGCGCAACACATGTGCCTGCAATAAAAATTCCTTCTGTCGTTGTGGCAACAGGTTCAAGCTTGGGATGGCTTTCAATAAACCATCCATCCTTATCCTGACTTATATTTACCAGACGGGCTATTTCGTGAGCATCTTCGCACGCTTCCATGCCAACCATAAGGACAACCAGGTCAGCCGGAATCTCAATCTGTTCGCCCGAGAGCTTTTCATTTACCTCCAGCAACATTCCGCAGTCATCTTTAGGTGAAGCCTTCCGGATAACGGGTTTATCATTTTTTTCATACATCAGGAAAAGCGTTTTAGCTTCAGACGACCTGCGATAAAACTCTTCATTCCCCTTTCCGAAGGCATTCATGTCGATATAGATATCTGAAACATAACATGCAGGGTGAGCTGATTTTATTTCGTGAGCATATTTCAAAGCAGTCATACAACACACCCGGGAACAATATGAATGGAACTCCCTGCTCCGGCTTCCTACGCAGTGAATAATTGCAACATATTTAGGAGCTTTGCCTTCCTTCGTTTCAATATTGCCTGAACGGATCATCTTCTCAAGTTCAAAAGAGGTTATTACATTGGGAAGCTTCCCATAACCATAATGAACAATCCTTGAAGCATCAAACTCCTTAAATCCAGTGCAGACAATGATGTTTCCTATATCGACCTTTAGAGGCTTATCATTGGGGGCCTCCTTCCCGTTAAGGCGGCTGATGGATGCAGAAAAATTACCGATATATCCACTAAGGTCTGTCACTTTTGATTCCAAGCAGACATGGATCAGTTTATTATCTCTTATCCTCGTAACACGTTCTGTAAGAAGATCCCTGGCAGAATACAGATAGGGAGCAGTCAGATCAATCCGCAATAAATTACCGCCCAGCTTGCTATTCTTCTCAACCAGATGTACCGGATAACCTGCATCGGCGATTTCAAGCGTGGCAGTCATGCCTGCTATTCCTCCTCCGATAATCAGAACATCGGGTGTCATTTTAACCGACATGCTTTCGAGCGGTTCATGAAGTTCAACCCTGCGTATTGCTGCATGGACGAGAGCTTTTGCTTTTTCTGTTGCCTCAGCACGATCGGTATGCACCCAGCTGCACTGTTCCCTTATATTGGCCATCTCAAGAAGATACTGGTTCAAGCCTGCTGATCTGAGAGCATTGCGGAAGGTGCGTTCATGCATAATAGGACTGCAGGCGGCGACCACCACCCGGTCAAGCTTATGGTTCTTAATATCCTGAACTATCATATCCTGCCCGGGATTGGAGCACATATATTTATAGGTTTTTACAAGCACCACATTTGGTAAACCCGAAGCATATTGAGTCACTGCCTCCACATCAACAATCCTGGCTATGTTGGTTCCGCACCAACAGATATATACTCCTATTTTTGGCGATTTTAATTTTTCTGCCATTTCAGTTATGTTTTAAAAACAGCTTCTCCCTGTTACGGATCGACAATGCCGATTTTTTAAGTTCGGAGAAATAGATAGCAAAAGGCCTGTAGGCCAGATGAGACCATTTCGAGAAAGGTACCTCAACGCAAAGCATAGGGACAAGCACTGCCATGTGAATTATATAGGTATAATAGGTTGCGACCGGCATGCCCTCAATCCTGAAAATATGCAGAAGAATCCCCGATACAGTTGTAAAAAGCAATAAAACGATGAAGATCCAATCGCTTAAATGGGACAGTTTGAATATCTGATCCGCCTTTTTAATCCTTCCGTAGAAAAAATAAACCAATCCAAGCAACAATCCGAAAGTTGAATAGTAGCCAAGTAATCTTTGCGGATGATACCATAAATAGATCTTATCGGTCTGAAACCATTTCAAATTCCCGACAATTAGGATGAACATCAAAGTATAGCCCGACATCAGAATCCAGTGAAAACCCCAGTATTTCTTGTCTTTGCATTTACTGAACCTGACCTGGGTAGCAAAATGAATGATTAGCTGACGAAACTGAATTACATAAGAGGAAAAAGAGATTTTTAAAGTCTTATCTTTCAGGATGGTAAAATACCACATTCGTATAATGTTCGAAATAAGGAAGCCTGCGATTGTTATCAGCATGATATGCGCCCCGGTATTGACTGTCTCCACAGGGAACATCTCATTTACCTTAACCCCTCCTTCCGGGGTAAGCGAAGTTACAATGCCATTGGGATTAAATACTGAAAACAACAAAGTAATCATTAACCCAATTATGGTGATAGCCCCCAGTTCCCATTTGTACGATGTATAGAATTTCCTTGATAATCCGGTCCAGTCATAAACAGAAGAGAGGTACCTTCTTAAAATCATCATCGTGGCACCGGGGTCGGCATTTCTGGGACAGAGATCTGAGCAGTCGCCGCAATAGTAACAAAGCCAGGGTTCCAGTGTCGTCTCTATCTTCTTTTCAAGTCCCATTTGCAGCTGCCTGATAGGCTTCCTCGGAAATTTATAGAATTCATCTGCATGAGGACACACAGCCGAACAATCGCCGCACTGATAACATAATTGTATATTTTCCCTGCCAAACTTATCAAGAACATCAATAAAACCAGGATTAACCCTTATTGCCATGGCATTATCTTATATGGTATGAATAGTTTTAGCCCTCTTCTCAATTTCGCTCAGGGGGATACTGCTCAGATGGCCGATTCCCTTTTTGCTTGTGATGCTTCCGAGTACCCCGGCTGCCACTGCAGAACCCTGGGCTACGGTGTCGGGGATATCCTTAGGTCCCTGACACATCCCAGCCACATAGATGCCTCCTTTTTCAGTATCTGTGGGACTTCCATTATAATTCAGCTCCGAAAACCAGCCATCGGCATCCACAGAGATATCCAGCATTTTACTTAATTCCTTTGTGTCGTGTGAAGGAATAAGCCCAACAGCCAGGACTACCAGTTCAACTTCAAATTCAGTTAACCTGTCATTGATAATATCTTCACCCCGTACAATCATATGTCCATTATGCATTGCCACCAAAGCTGAATGGCCGCGAATGACATATGTTCCTTCTTCCCTTATTCTGTCGGCAAATTCTTCATAGCCTTTTCCGAAGGCGCGCATGTCGATATAGAATTCATAAACATTCACATCAGGAATTTTCTCCTTTATCAGGTGGGCAAATTTCAGCGAATACATACAGCAGACCCGGGAACAATATGAATTGTATTTCTTGTTCCTCGATCCCACACAATGTATAATGGCTACACTTTTAGGAGCAAGACCGTCGGGAGAAAAAATCCACTCTTCCTCTCCCGTTTTTTTATTTATCTGCCTTGTTTTGGTTACTATCTTTCCACCGGTGGTCCCCGATGCATTTGTAAGCCGTTCAAACTCAATTGATGTCAGCACATTCGGGAACTTCCCATAACCATACTGATCTATTCCGCTCACATCGAGAAGGTCATAACCTGTTGCCAGAATTATATTCCCAACTTCAAGATCAATAATATGATCAGTTTCGTTCAGATTAATACACTCCTTAGGGCATTTCTTCATGCAAACACCACATTTCTCACCCTTCGAAAGAAGATATGAACATTTTGTTTCATCGACCAGGTAGGCATTTGGGACCGCCTGAGGGAAAGGAATATAAATAGCCTTTCTTAATGATATTCCTGCATCGAATTCACTTTTCACCTTAACAGGGCACACTTCAGTACACTGGTTACAGGCGACACATGATTTAACATCAACAAACCTTGCCCTCTGCCTGACCTTCACATGGTAAGCTCCCGGAATTCCAGAAACGCTTTCTATTTTCGAGCGGGTAAAGAGATGTATCATTTCGTGCTGACCTATTGATACCATTTTGGGAGTGAGAATACAGGCGGCACAATCGAGAGTGGGAAAAGTCTTGTCGAACATTGCCATATGTCCGCCAATTGTACCGGATTGTTCAACCAGGTAAACTGCTTTCCCGGCATTAGCTATTTCAAGGGCAGATTGAATTCCTGCTATGCCTCCTCCAAGAATCAGAGTGGAGTGGTTTACCGGATTGCCACCTGATATCGCAACCAGAGGGAAAGGAACTCCCATACTTGCACAGGCCACTACAGCTTTTGCACGATCAATGGCATTTTCACCTTTCGCTCCATGTTCCTGAAATGAAGCAATACGGACTTCATCAGTATTGCCTTTGCATATTGCCATTGCCCTTGTAAAAACAGGCTTAAAATATCCTGGCATTTCTCCTGCTATTACAATTCTGTCGAGATTATTTGAATGGACGAGGTCACAAATAATAGTTATCTCAGGACGTTGGCCAGGACCGAAAACCTGAACCACTTCAACATCGGGAAGATTGGCCGAGTACTTTGCGATGGCATCAATATTAAGATTTCTGTCGTCTTCTGTCTGACAGAAAAAGATCCCTGTACGCATGATTTCTCTTTTATGGATTATAAAAATTCATTAATCGTTAAATTAATTTTTTATCACCCTCTGAAGAAGCTCTCCATCCGGGTTACGTATTTCAAGAATAAGCGGCATTTCACCGGGGAGGCTGTGTGTAGCACATGAGAAACACGGATCATAAGCCCTGAAGGCCATCTCTATCATATTCAGGATACCTTCAGTAACGACAACACCTTTTTTGATAAAGCCCTCTGCAGCCTTCTTTATCGACATACTTATTGCTGCATGGTTGTTTGTTGTCCCGACAATCATATTGACTTTTGTGACAATCCCCTTATCGTCGGTCCAATAATGATGAGTCAGAGTTCCTCTCATCGCCTCAACTGTACCAACCCCTTCTCCGGCAATTGTTCCCAAAGAAGCACGCAGATCCTTACCAGTTATCTCAGAATCAGTCGCCAGTTCAAGGCATCGTTCGGAAGAGTACAAAAGTTCCACGAGTCTTGCCCAGTGCATCGCGAGTGTGGCGTGGACAGGCTTTCCTCCAAGTGTGTTGTACATTCGTTCGTATTCTTTCTGTGCCAGAGGTGTTGCCATCCCGTCGGCGGCATTAAGCCTTGACAATGGGGTAGCCTGGTACACACCCGAATTCTGCCCTTCCATGAAGCCTTTCCATCCGATTTTCTTCAGGAAAGGGAATTTAAGATAGGTCCATGGCTCTACATGCTCGGCAACATACTCGAGATAAGCCGATGGTGAATATTTATATAACTCCTCACCATTCGTATCTACCACCCTCACCTTCCCGTCATAAAAGTTTACTTTATTCCCGGCATCAACAAGTCCCATTGAATGCAGCTTGAGGGAATATGGACCATTTATTATCAAATCTGTATATTCCTTTTTATTCAGAACATAATCTTCAAATACCTTAATTGTGAATTTTGCAAAATCGATGAAACCCTTTGCCTTTTGCACAATATCATCACGCTCCTGGACGGAAAGTCCCCTTCTGACTCCTCCCGGAATATTCATCACAACAAAGGTCTGATGACCACCAAGGAGCGCCTGGATTTCCTGAGCAAGCCTTCGCTGTTTGATGACTTCGGTACCAATTTCCCTGCCAACTTTTTCAATTACACCGAGTATGTTCCTGTTTTGGGGAGGGACCATTGGACCAAGAACGAAATCGGGAGCTGCAAGTACATAGAAATGGGCAATATGGCTATGAATAAACTGGGCCATATAAAAAAGTTCCCTGAGTTTTTTTGCCGTTGGTGTCGGTTCCACGCCGAATACTGCATCAACGGCCTTGCCCGACGCCATATGATGGCTGCCCGGACATACCCCGCATATCTTTGCTACTATAGAAGGGAGTTC
>CAIPJU010000296.1 GCA_903865465.1 uncultured Bacteroidota bacterium | reverse complement strand
TGGTATGCAGCAGGTGGAATGGCAGTTCCCTGTCAGAGGTTTTCTATCAACATCTTCGGATGTACTCCATTTCGGTTTAGGGAACTTTGATACCATTGATTCTCTCAATGTAATATGGCCGGACCGATCAGAACAAATAATAACCAACTTTAAAGCCGACAGGTTGCTGACCCTGAAACAGGAGGATGCATCAAAAAACAGCAGGATAAGGGAAAAAACAGATCATAAGAATCTTTTATGTTCTGCAACTACAATTCCCGGTCTTCTGTTTGAACACAGGGAGGACCAGTATATTGATTTTTACCGTGAACAGCTGATTCCCCATAGTTTGTCTGCCGAGGGTCCTGCACTTGCTTCAGCCGATATTAATGGGGACGGTATCGCCGACATATTCGCCGGTGGTGCCAAAGGACAACAACCAGTAATTTTTATTCAACAGAAAGATGGCTCTTTTAAATCTCAGTCAATTCCGGTACTTGCAAATAATCTCTTTGCTGATATAACTGATGCGGCCTTTTTTGATGCAGACGGCGATGGCGACCAAGATTTATATATCGTTCACGGGGGCAACGAACTTAATATTGGGAACCCGGTACTTTCTGATATTCTTCTCATTAATGACGGAAAAGGAAATTTCAGCAAAGGGAATCTTCCCCTTATATCCCATAACGGATCATGTATAAGTCCCTGCGATTTCGACGGAGACGGGGACATAGATTTGTTTATCGGCTCGCGATCGGTTCCGGGAGCTTACGGCCTTTCACCCTTTCAGTATCTGCTTGAAAATGATGGCAGCGGACATTTTACAGATGTTACAGATAAAAGAGCCCTGGACCTGAAGAGTGTTGGAATGGTTACAGGCGCCTGTTGGTTCGATTATGATCACGATGGTGACATGGACCTGGCTGTGCTGGGTGAATGGATGAACATACACATTTTCAGGAATGACAAGGGTTATTTCACAGATATCACCGACGCTGCAGGATTCGG
The DNA here is from genome assembly GCA_903865465.1 of uncultured Bacteroidota bacterium. Lineage (GTDB taxonomy): Bacteria > Bacteroidota > Bacteroidia > Bacteroidales > VadinHA17 > LD21. Next base: position 2,923 of record CAIPJU010000296.1, on the reverse strand, counting down.
GAACACTTCCGGCTGGTGGAATTGCATTCGTGCGGCCGATATCGATGGAGACGGAAATATTGATCTTATATGCGGTAACCTGGGGCTGAACTCACTTCTGAAAGCATCCCCTGAAGAGCCAGCCGAGATCTACATTAATGATTTCGACAACAGCGGATCGGCTGATCAGATTATTTGCACATATATTGATGGCAAAAGTTATCCCATTGCATCACTCGATGAAATGGGATCACAGATTACAGGCCTGAAGGAAAAGTATAAGAACTATTCCGATTTCGGAGGAAAAACAGCAGTCGATATTTTCGGGAAGGAGAAGATAAACCAGTCGATTGTAAAGAAGGCTGTACTTTTTGAGAGCTCACTCTTTATGAACAATGGCAATGGGACCTTCAGGAAAGTTGTACTTCCAGCAGAAGCACAGTTCTCTCCGGTCAGGGATATCCTTTCCTGTGATCTTAACCATGACGGCAAGGTTGATCTTATCCTCGCTGGCAATGATTATGCAGTAAGGCCTTCAATAGGCAGATATGATGCAAGTTATGGTTGGTGCTTAATTGGCGATAACAAAGGGTCTTTCAAGGCACTAATGCCTGCTGAAAGTGGACTTTCTATAAAAGGTGATGCCCGGAAAATAGTACTGCTTGAGTCAAATGGAGATAAATATCTCGTTGCCGCTGTCAATAATGGGAATGTTCAGTTATTCAAGCTTCTAAAATAAAAGAATTTTTATCCGTCGAAGGTCGGGAAAATCAATAATGATTTAGGAGAAAAGCTACAAGGCTCTCAACGTCGGGGCTGATACCTGTCTTCACGTATGAACCTGAAACTGCATTCGCAACAATCAATGAATCAAATAGATTTAGTTCATTAAGCAGCGAGAAACAAAATCCGGCATTGAAATTATCTCCTCCACCGGTAAGAATAGCGGGATGTTCGCACAAAAAAGTATCACATTTTTCAAAGTGCTCTCCGTCGTAAGCAAGTGCATCTTTTAACCGGTGAACGGCAAGAATATCGGTACTTACGGCATTGCAAAGTCTTTTCACAAAGTCCTCTTCATCAGGGGAAGCATCAATTCCAAGAGCTGATGCTATAAGATTAGATTCATTCTCATTGAGGCTGACCGCCACCCTGAAATATTCCCTGAACATTCCAATGAGCTCAATAGCTGATCTGATATCGGCCGCTGACCGCCGTGAACAATCGGAAAAGTCAGTAAAGAATATTGGTTTATTTTTCTTCGGGATAACATCAGGAAAAATCTCATTTAAAAACCCATTCCAGATGAGGGTTGAATTCTCAATCTCGCTCCAGTTTACGAAAGAGATAAGTTTTTTGCCTGACACAAGTTGTTTTATCTTCTCAAGCCCTGCAATATTCTTTATATCTTCCCAACCAAGATTAACATAAGGACCCGGATCAAACATAATAACCTTGGAATCACTGAATTCAAGAGCCGTTGCGGTAATTGTGTCACCAATACTGACCAGGGAGCAATTTTTTGACATTGAATGAAAAACCGGAAGTATCTCGGGAAGTCCGAAAGTTCCAAGGCAATCGGACCTTACACCAAGGTTACCGAGGGCATTGCCCATTATCACCATGTTGCCGCCGATCTTAGAAAGTTTAGTCTGTAATTCCAGTCCGCAGCTATGGTTATCGAGGTTCACCAGGAATTCCCCAAACTGGCTGCTGTTTTTAAAGAAGAGAGGTGAATTATTATCGTCTCTTTCGCTGACAACCCTGACTAAAACATCTATGCAGGCATCGAAGCCAAGAAATGCATCCATACCAGTGACTCGCCTGCTTTTAAGCCTGCCTGCTAATTCATGAATGGTGTCAATGATTTTTTTGTTCACAAGAGGGGGAGTTAAAGAAACCTGGCAGCATCCTTGTCGAGAAGGAAAAATGAATTGGCATGAAGTTTCAGTGCAGAAGCAGGGAATACAGGTGTCGGTTCGCTTTCATTAAGCTTCCTGGCTACTTCAGCTTTTCTGGCTCCATTCAATTGTAATATAACTGTTTTTGCTTCAAGGATACACTTTATGCCCAGAGTTATACCTGACGAAAGTTTAACATCGCCCGAGAAATATTTCTGGCCTACAAGTTTGGTAGTCTCATCAAGGTTAACGATGTGAGAGTAGAGGTCAAAAGAAGTTCCCGGCTCATTCAGACCGAGGTGGCCGTTCATTCCTGCGCCCAAAAGCATCAGATCGATTGGTCCGTTTTCCTTCAGGAAGGTATTTGTTTTTAATAATTCCTTCTCAAGATCAGCCGATTCACCATCGAAAAAGCACATGTTTTCCGGAGTATAATCGATATGGTCAAAGAAATGTTTCCTGAGAAAGGAATAACAGTTCTCTGTTTTCATGGCCCCAAGATGAGTCCATTCATCCAGTCCAACAATTTTGCATTGGCTGAAGCTTATTTTTCCAGCCTTATTGAGCTTTATCAGATGTTCGAAAGTGCCGACGGATGTCTCCCCTGCAGGGAAGCAAAATAGTGCATCAGGTTTTTTTGTAATAAGATCAGCAATCATCTCAGCTGTCTTTTCCGACAACTCCTGGTAATTATCGTAGATTATCTGTTTCATAATTATTTGAGGAAAACAATGAAGTATTAAGAATAAATCCTCAGTGTTCTCTGTGATCCCGATAGCTATCGGGATCACAGAGGGACACTAAGAATTAAGATTAAAGTTTTAATTCGCCCCAGCCTTTGCGGTATTCTCTTTTTATAAATTGATTGGCTTTTTCAAAATTGGTAATACGCATGTTCTCTCCATCCCATTTGTAATTGATATAACGTCCGGGGAAAACATAACTTTCCATATCACCGTAAACAGGATCTTTTCTTTTGATCTTTTCACGGATGTTGAAGCTTCTCAGTATAAGGTTACCCATGAGCACCGTTTCGGTAAGAG
>CAIPJU010000295.1 GCA_903865465.1 uncultured Bacteroidota bacterium | reverse complement strand
ATCTCTCTGTGCTTCTCTGTGTGACTCTGTGTAAGTTCTTAATTTATTCTTAAGCTTGCTCTTCATTGCCAATTACCATACCACTATTTTTTATTCTTTGAAAATTAATCATTTAAACATCAGGATCAAAATAATATTAGATACATTTGTCTATCTTAAGTACAAACCATGTCCATAATATAGACATAAATGAATGGCAAATTACTGATCGTTGACGATCACAAACAGGTTTTAAAGGCATTAATGCAATTACTTGAACCGGAATTTGAGACTGTGACAGGTATCTCAAACCCCAATCAGATTATAGCCTGCATGAACCGTGAGGCGTATGATGTTATCCTGCTCGATATGAACTTTTCAGCGGGTGTCAATACAGGCAATGAAGGAATATACTGGCTTAACCGGATTTTAAAATCAGATCCCATAGCCTCTGTAGTTATGATAACTGCTTATTCAGATGTTAATCTGGCTGTTAAAGCTATTCGCGAAGGGGCCACCGATTTTGCAGTTAAACCCTGGGATAACAATAAACTTATCACTTCCCTCCGGGCAGCATATCAACTCAGACGATCAAAGATTGAAAATAAGAAACTCCGTGACCGACAAAGGCAAATCAATAAGGGGATTATCAAAATGGATGGACCCCTCATCGGGAAATCAAAGCCTATGGAAAACGTTTTGCAGGTAATAAAAAAGGTAGCCAGGACAGATGCAAATGTCCTTGTCATTGGCGAGAACGGAACAGGAAAAGAATTGATTGTAAAAGAATTACACAACCTTTCGCAGCGGTCCGACGAACTCTTCATAAGCGTCGACCTGGGCACAATTACCGAATCACTTTTCGAGAGTGAGATGTTCGGACATATAAAGGGCGCTTTTACCGATGCCAAAGAAGATAAAACCGGATGGTTTGAAACAGCTTCCGGCGGCACCCTGTTTTTGGATGAGATAGGAAATCTCTCCCTTACCATGCAATCGAAACTTCTTACTGCCATTCAAAACAGGGTAATTTATAAGGTAGGCTCAAAAACAGCTCTTCCCTTCGATATACGACTTATCTGCGCAACCAATAAAAATCTCGGGGAGATGGTCACAAAGAGTCTCTTCCGCGAAGATTTATATTACCGTATTAACACAATTGTTATCGAAATACCTCCTTTACGTGACAGGGGTGAAGATATAGTTCTGCTTGCAGAACATTTTTTAAAGGAGTATGCAACAAAATATGAGAAATTTTATCTGAAATTCAGCAGTAAAACCCATGATAAACTGATGAAATATAACTGGCCGGGCAATGTAAGAGAATTACGTCACACAATAGAAAAAGCTGTTATTCTATCTGAATCTGACATCCTGACACCTGATGATTTTATTATCTCCCATTCATCACATCTATCAGTTCAGCAACATAAGCCTTCAACATTTGCTGAAATAGAAAAACAGGCCCTTCAGATTGCCCTGAGCAACAATAGCGGTAGTGTTTTAAAAGCCGCTAAAGAACTTGGTTTGGCCCGGCAAACAATGTACAATAAAATGCAGAAGTATAACCTTCAGTAAGCTATAACCATGGTACTAAACAGATTCTTCATCAATATTCTTATCCGTGTAATTTTTATAGCGGTATCAAGTGTTGTAGTGGGAGTAGTTTTGCAGCATCTTGACCACGGTTACTATTACACCCTGTCAGGTATGATTTTCCTGATCGTACTGCAAACCTGGATGCTCGTAAACCAGGTTAATAAAACAAATACAGATCTTGAAAGATTCTTTTCCTCTGTCGGGAATCATGATTCATCAATCAGGTTTTCTGATAAAGCAAAAAACAGCTCATTCAGGAAATTACATGATAAAATGAATTCCGTTAATGCAATTATCCATAACGGAAACATCGAAATTGAACGAAAGGGACATTTTCTGCAAAGTATTGTTGACCATGTAGATGTCGGATTGTTAGCTTTTGATATGAATGGACGGGTAGAAATTTATAACAGGGCTGCTAAAAAGTACCTGGCTGCTCAGGAACTTAGGCAGATATCAGCGCTGAAAATCAGGAATGAGGAGATTCATGATATTATAAACAGGATTAAACCCGGAGAGGAAATACTACATAAAATAATAATAAACAACCTGTTACAAAGCATACTAATAAGGGCCACCGAACTGAAGTTTGAGAACAATGGAATAAAACTTGTATCATTCCAGGACATTACCAATGAACTCGACAAAAAAGAAATTGATTCATGGCAAAAACTTATAAGGGTCTTAACCCATGAAATCATGAATTCAATTAGTCCGATTACCTCGCTGACAAAGGTCATTTCAGGCTACTTTTTAAATCCCGGAAATAAAAAAATCATCCCTTCGGAAAAAATTGATGATCTCATAGTTTCCAAAACACTTTCAGGATTGAATATCATTGAAGAGACAGGCAGCGGGCTATTGGATTTTGTTGATAAATACAGAAGCCTCACTTCATTGCCGAAACCTAATTTAACCCGGTTCACTATTGATTCTCTTTTCCGGAATTGCAAACTACTGATGGAATCAAATATTCCTGATGGCATTGTAATTATTACCAGCGTAAGCCCCGTTGATATAGAAATTCCAGCGGATTATTCACAGATAGAACAAGTTCTAATAAATTTAATAAAAAACAGCACGGAAGCTTTAACAGGCAGGAATAACGGAAAAATTGTGCTGAACGCCTGCCATGAAAATGAGGACGTAATAATTCAGGTTGAAGACAATGGAATTGGAATTCCCGGAGATATTATTGAAGATATTTTCGTACCATTTTACACAACCAAAAAAAATGGTTCCGGTATAGGACTCAGCATCTCGAAACAGATAATGAGGGCTCATGGTGGTAACCTGGAAGTCAAGTCAGCTCCGGGGAAAAATACTGCTTTCAATATGCGTTTCCCTGATACAAAAAAAGCCGTGGATAAGCGGCTCGGTGACCAGACTTATTAAAGTCCTTAACCTTCCCTTATCCATGGCTATCCAACCGAATCGACAGATCTGTATTCTGAATACTATTTTTCTGAAAGAAATTCTATCTCCCTATTGTCTGACTTTTACTGTCACTCTCCAATTCTATTTTACGATCGATCTTCTTAACGTTCTTCCCTTTGTTGAACTTGTAGGAGTACATGAACTGAATGTAATTCTACTTTGACAGATT
>CAIPJU010000294.1 GCA_903865465.1 uncultured Bacteroidota bacterium | reverse complement strand
GTAATTACCCAAGCTAAATCCTTTATTCGATGGAAGCCTGGAAAACATGCCAAATATCGCCTTCGGGCAGATGAGCTGTAATAATAACAGGTTCCTTTCGCACAGGATGGATAAACTCTAAGCGTCGTGCCAGCAGACTTATGCTCCCATCTTCATTCGAGCGTGAATATCCGTATTTCAGATCTCCTTTTATTGGACAACCTATCTTAGCCAATTGTGCCCTTATCTGATGGTGTCTTCCTGTATGAATCTCAACTTCAAGCAGATAGAACTTCTCACTTCTCCCTTTAAGCCTGTAGGTCAAACTGGCTTCCTTTGACCCCTTTACCTCTGTATCATAAACATAACTTTTATTCTGTTCTTCGTTTTTCTTAAGGTAATGGGTGATGGTGGCTTCATCCTCTGGAGGCCGTTCCCTAACAATAGCAAGGTATGTTTTCTTAACCTGCTTTGTTCTGAACATCTCATTCATCCTCTCCAGGGCCTTTGAAGTCCTGGCAAAAAGCATTACTCCGCTCACAGGCCGGTCGAGCCTGTGTACTAAACCCAGGTAAACATCTCCCGGCTTCTTGTACTTTAAAGCTATATACTTCTTAACTTCAACATCAATGGGCTCATCTCCGGTTTTATCCCCCTGTGCAAGGTCAGAAGCCTTTTTATAGATTGCTATTATATGATTGTCTTCGTAGATTATCTCAGCCATGAATATTTAAATTAAGAGTCCATTTCGAAAATTAAGAATTCTTGTTTTCAATTGCACTTACCCCTGCCCCTCCGAATAAGTAATAATTATATATCAGTAAGTTAAATAGTCCCATAAATTGAATTTAGGGGGAAAAAAGCCTTTCGGAACGGCCTCAATTAATACTGTTCCTTTTCATTAGGGAAGTCCATGGACCTCACGTCGGTAATATAAGCCTGGACGGCTCCTTTTATTTCTGCATATATATTATGATATCTTCGAAGGAACCTTGGTGAGAACTCCGTCGTTATGCCAAGCATATCATGAAGAACAAGGACCTGTCCGTCAGTTTTTCCACCTGCGCCAATTCCTATAACAGGAATTTTAAGAGTCGATGTAACATCCTCTGCCAGCTTAGCAGGTATCTTTTCCAGAACAAGGCCAAAACAACCGGTTTGTTCCAGGAGTTTCGCATCCTCTATCAGCCTTCTGGCCTCTTCCTCCTCTTTCGCCCTGACAACATATGTCCCGAACTTATGGATTGACTGAGGCGTCAGTCCAAGATGTCCCATCACAGGGATACCTGCTGAGAGTATTCTTTCAACCGATTCAACAACTTCTCTCCCGCCTTCGAGCTTGACGGCATGCGCTCCAGTTTCTTTCATTATTCTGATGGAGGAAACCAGCGCTTCCTTTGAGTTGCCCTGGTAAGTTCCAAAGGGCAGATCGACTATAACAAGAGCCCTCTTTACAGCCCTGACTACCGATGCTGCATGGTAAATCATGTTATCCAGGGTGATGGGCAGGGTGGTGTCAAAACCTGCCATTACATTCGAGGCCGAATCGCCGACGAGAATGATATCAATTTCAGCTTCGTCGATGATCTTTGCCATAGAGTAATCGTAAGCCGTGAGCATTGCAATCTTCTCCCCCTTAAGTTTCATCTCATACAACACATGTGTTGTGATACGTTTGACAGTTTTATGTACCGACATTTTGTTC
>CAIPJU010000293.1 GCA_903865465.1 uncultured Bacteroidota bacterium | reverse complement strand
GGATTTTGAACTTGTTTTTAATGAAACGACAGGTAAATAAATCTGAGGATCGGGTGGCGGTATGTACAAGCCTTTATACATAATTGGCATTGCGTGTGGTCTGGGTGTGAGCCACTGACTATATGTACTTCCCCCTTCAAACAATTTAACATCCGAAACTTCATTTACGGGAATTTCGGCTGCCCAACTGTAACCAATACCATCATAACATGGCGGACACTCGTCTGCTGTTAGAGGTGCACCATTCACGACCAATATTGGGGTATAGGCCTTTCCATGAGTGCCAAAACCCGAGGCAGTAAAGGCTTTCTCCCCGAATTCCTCATATATCAATTGAAAGATACTTGAATATTTCTTTCCGGTTGGATCTTTCTTAATAAGATCAATTGTTTTATCAGGTGCAGAATATCCTGACATATTGGATTTTGCCTGAATTTTAACTTCAGGCAGGTTAATGTATTTTATATACTGACCTTTTATTAAATCAACTTCACTGAATCTTCTGTCGAGAGCTTTTAAATAACCTGCTTTATACGAAACGTAGGGTAGTTCATTGTTTCGAAATCTAATGGCTGGCACAGTAATAGTGTCCAGCGTAAAACTAAGATTCTCCACTCTTTCTCTCTTATTCCTGTTCTGCATGAATAGTATATGAGAATTGTAGAAGAAGGGAATTGTAATTTTGAATCTATTATCCCCATCAATACCGGTATCATCGTGAAAACCTGATTTAAGGTCAAACAGATCAAGTCTGTAGTCGTTTAGCTGTTTTCGCGAACTGTAATTATATACAACTCCCTTGAGCAGAAAGGCCTTCTCGACCGGATAAGGGACCTTTAATGAACTGGTATAACGGATTGAATTCCACAGGAAATTGGTCCAGCCCTGAGTCATCATTAACAGGTCTGTTTGTCTTTTGCCTGCAAGGGTGCTGTCATTGAGGTTTAACAATTTGGAATCAATCTCCCCCTTTAGCTCTGAAGTAAGATAGAGGTAGGATTCAATGTTGGGAGAGTTTGAAGTTGAATCGCTCTTTGAAGCATCGATGACAGCAACTGAAAGGGAGGATTCAACCGGTCTGCCGGAGGCGTCAGTGACATTGATTTTAAGATTCACTCTTTCCCCCGCCGAATACTCCTTTTTATCGCTTTCAAGATGAATCAGCATCTTCTGATCGTGCCGGTTATTAAATACCAGCCTCTCGGCAAGAGGATGGAACAGGCTGTCAAACAGGGTAATCTGAACTATTCCCTTGGGGTAGAGCTCCAGGGGCAGATGTACCTTCAGGGTATTGGTATCGAGTAAGGCTTCTATTTTAGAGTATACCGCTCCCCGGACAGATATCAGCAGATAGTGTCGCTGCTTAAAACTATTCTCGTTATTCCTGATATAGAATTCATTTGAATTGGAATTGAAATTAAGAATATAGCCCTTTGGTTCCGTAAGCGGCAGATTAAAAAGGTAATTATTACCCGAAAGACTCACCACTGCCTTGTAGCTGTGGTTCAAATGAGGTGTAAATACAAACTTGCCAACTCCTGTCCTGTCGCCAATAATGTGTATCACCCTGTTTTGATTCTCATCAACTATATCGGCATTGAATTCTGTGGGATTACCTTTGTTGTCGACTGCTTTGAAGGCGATAAGGCTCTCAATACCATCAACCATCTTTCCGCTTTCGGGGAAGAACATGAGGTTAATTCCTGATTTCAGCCGAAGCGATAATCGTTGGGTCGAAATGAGAACCTTGTCAGAAAGAGAAAGGTTTACATCGGCAAAAAAGCAGTTTAGCGAAGAGGGCACATAGAAACCCATTGTTCCATTGAGATTCTTCTTAAAGCTGAAGGTTTTCCTTACACTCATTGTATCATTGAGTTTTACAGACACCTCAAGCTTCTTATCTGTAGCTTTGTACTCATCGGGAAGAATAGTCTTTATGTATAACTCTACAGAATCACCTTCACTGCATTTCTTAATAAGCGGATTCACCACAATGTTGTTGTTGAAATTCGACTGATGGACAGGCATTTCCTTTTCGAAGAGATATTCACTCTGAAAATTTCGCATAAACTGAGTATAGGCTTTG
>CAIPJU010000292.1 GCA_903865465.1 uncultured Bacteroidota bacterium | reverse complement strand
GGTAAGAATAGGCAGCCTGATATTTGGTGAAAGGGTGAAAAAATAATCAGTATTCCTTCCACTTAAACACCGATGATCTTTTCTAATTCTGAAAACATACTCTTCTTGTCATCTGTGATCTCACCTGTTTTCAATATATCAGAAATTTCAGATTTCCTTTCGGCAGACATGTTTTCTGCTGACTCACCTATTACAGTCAAACATTCAAAGGCTGTAGCATAATCGCATCTTACAAATATATTTGCCAGATCAGGCAGATATTCCGAATAATCGAGTCCCGACTGCCAGCATGAAGAAATAAGCATAGTCATGGTTTTCTGTTTCCACTCTTTCCTGATTTCAACCATAACCTCCTCTATTGCAGACTGATCTTTCATATCGTTCATGAAATCCTCAATAGCTCTCAGAACAGAAATATCATCGTTTCTATCATACAGGCTTGCAAGAAGCCCAATTGCTCCTTCGAAAGGCGGCTCATCGCGAAGTGTCTGTACTGCCTCTTTAAGCAAAAGGCTGTTTTTCTTTTGCAGCAGCATGGACAGATTCTGTAGTTTTTTCTCTGATCTTATCATCTTACAATTTTGCGGCAAATTTAGAAAACCCTTTATTACTATAGCTCTTTTTGATAAATAAAAATAATGTGTTAAATTAGTCGTTGATTACATTTGACACTTAAACATTTAAATCATGAATAAAAAGTCTGGGATCGGATCGGGAATATTAATATGTGCTGTCCTGTTAGCCGGCTCTATATCCGCATGCCAAACACACGGAAAGAAGTCAGCCGGAGAGGAAGCTAAAATTAATGTTCCCAAAGACAATATGCCTGCTGTTGAGGAACTTAAAAAAGCAAGGAAGATCTTTAATGCCCTGCCTTCACCACTCGAATCGGCTGCAATAGTAAAGTCAGCCGGATCGAGATTTGATCCCAGACTGCTCAATCAGCTTGATAATGCCAATTCGTATGTTACCAATAAGAGCATGGCCCTAAACCTTGGTATTTACACCTGCGACCTTAGCTTTGCAAGTTTATATGAGCAGACTCAGCTCATTATCGATTATATGAACGCAGCAAAGAAGATGGCTGACGGACTTGGCATACTTAAAGCCATCGACCAGACCACCATCGACAAGCTCGAGGAAAACATCAATAACAGCGATGTAATCATGGAGATCATAAGTGATACCTTCCTGAATTCCAGCTCATACCTCGAGGACAATGGACAACATGCAAATGCAGCAATGGTGCTTGTTGGAGGATGGTTTGAAGGGCTATATATCTCAACCCAGCTTGTTGATGCAAACCATCTGAATAACAACAAACTCACCGGCAGGATTATAGATCAGAAACTTTCCGTTGATATTCTCCTTAATCTGCTTGAAAGCAACAAGGGAAATAAGTCGATTGATGAAATTAAGGTTCAGGTTATCAAGTTGAAAGCTGTATTCGACAAGATCAAAATAACTACATCACAGATAAAACCTGAATTCGATAATGCTTCAAAATCAACACTTCTAAAATCGGATGTCAAGACTGAGATGACTCCTGAAGTTTTCAAGGAATTAGCTTCCACCGTTGCGGAGATAAGAAATTCATTTGTAAAATAACCCCACCATGAGAATATCGAAAATAATCCCGATCCTTGCATTATTAACTATTCTTACAACATCATATGCAGGGGCTCAATGCAAAGCTTTCGCAAAGAAAGTATGCCTCCCGGAACTGGGAGCTTTCACACACGATGGAAACTACCACGCGGCTGTTCTTGTTGAAGGAGAAGAAGCTGAGCTTTATAAAACATTTTATTCCGACATGGACTACAGGATCGCAATATGCGGAGAAGACAAACTTCCGGATATAGAATTCAAAATTCTCGATGGGAACAAAAACGTACTTTATTCCAATAAAGACTCAAAATATGCCAAAACATGGGATTTCAAGCTGCAGTCGAGTCAGCAGCTGAAGCTCATTGTAAAAGTTCTCTCAAGAAGCAAACCATCAGAAACTCCGGCCAGCGGATGTGTTTCAATAATGTTTGGATTTAAGGTTAAAAAGTAGTTCGGAGAACTATCATATTTCCAGGTACAAGAAAGCAGAGAGAGGCACCAGCCATCTCTCTGCTTCTTTTATCAGAATATTCAGGTAATTACTTCAATTTAAAGGCCAGGAATTTCCCGGTATAAGATTCTTTGCATTTCACAAGCTCTTCGGGGCGGCCCTGGAAAACAATATATCCGCCGTTTTCTCCTCCCTCAGGTCCCAGGTCGATTATCCAGTCAGAACTTTTAATCACCTCCTGGTTATGTTCGATAAGAATCACAGAATGACCGTGATCAACCAGAGCATTTATCGATTTAAGGAGCTTGTTTATATCATGAAAATGAAGTCCTGTGGTTGGCTCATCAAATATGAAGAGCACATGCCCGATATTCCTCTCCTGGCTTAGAAAATATGCCAGTTTTACCCTCTGGCTCTCACCACCCGAAAGAGTGCTCGACGACTGACCCATTTTAATATATCCCAGGCCGACATCCGCAAGAGGTTTGAGCTTATCGACAATCCGCTTTTCACCTTTTCCCGGGTGTTCATTAAAGAGCTCAATAGCTTCATCAATTGTCATCTCGAGCATATCATAAATATTTCTGCCATGATATCGTACCTCGAGAATATCCCTTTTGAACCTCATTCCCTTACATGCTTCACAGGTAAGTTCCACATCGGCCATAAACTGCATTTCAACCCTGATAACTCCTTCGCCCTGGCACTCCTCACATCTCCCGCCTTCGATATTGAATGAAAAATGGGATGCCTTGTAGTTATTCTGCACCGATGCCTGAAGCTCTGAAAAGAGCTTCCTGATCTCATCATAGGCCTTGAGATATGTTACAGGATTAGACCGGCTCGATTTTCCAATAGGATTCTGGTCAACAAGTTCAATGGCTGTGATTCCCGATATATCTCCGGTAAGCTCATTATATTGGCCTGTTTTTAGTCCTCCTCCCGATATCCTGTTTGCCAGAGCCTTATAAAGGATTTCGGATACCAGTGAGGATTTTCCTGATCCGCTGACACCTGTTACAGCTGTAATTGCATGCAGCGGGAATCTTACATCCAGCCCCTTAAGATTATTTTCCCTGGCTCCTTTTATTTCAACATAACTATTCCATTTCCTACGTACCCCAGGAATAGGAACACTAAGCCTTCCGCTCAGATAACCAGCAGTTAGTGACTTGTTTTCAGTTGAAACATCAAGTCCTCCATGATACACAACTTCTCCGCCCAGCCGGCCCGCTTCCGGACCCATATCAATTATTTCATCGGCAGCCCTGATTATCTCTTCTTCATGCTCAACAACTATTACCGTGTTCCCGAGATCACGAAGGTCTTTAAGAACTTTTATCAGCAGGTTTGTATCGCGTGGATGGAGACCGATACTTGGTTCATCAAGAATATACATTGAACCAACAAGATTACTCCCCAGTGAGGTTGCAAGGTTTATTCTCTGCGATTCACCTCCCGATAGAGTGGATGATAGCCTGTCGAGTGTCAGGTAAGAAAGTCCGACATCATCAAGAAATTTAAGCCTGAGAGTTATCTCCTTCAGAAGCCTTTCAGCAATCACCCTGTCCTGTGGCTCGAGATCTATATCACAGAAATAGTAATAAAGCTTTCCAACGGGCAATGAAACCAGATCATGGATTGTTTTTCCAGCCACCTTAACATAACCTGCTTCTTTTCTTAGCCTCGCCCCCTTGCATTCAGTACAGGTGGTTTTACCCCTGTATCTGCTCAATAAAACACGATATTGTATCTTGAATTTCTTCTCTTCGAGATGCTGGAAGAACCGGTTTATCCCGTAAAAATACTTATTGCCGCTCCAAAGAAGCTCTTTTTGTTCACCAGTAAGTTGATAATAAGGTTTATGTACAGGAAAATCAAACAACTCAGCACTCGAAATGAGCCTCTCCTTCCATTTTTTCATTGTCTCTCCTTTCCAGCATACTACTGCATCCTCAAATACAGAGAGGTTTTGGTTAGGGATGACAAGGTTCTCATCGATTCCGATTATTTTTCCGTAGCCTTCACACAGGGGGCAGGCTCCAATCGGATTATTAAAGCTGAAAAGAAATTCTGAAGGTTCCTGGAATACAATTCCGTCTTCTTCGAATATATTTGAAAAGTTCTCTTTTCGGTACCCATCCTCGTCCTGTATTACTACCTGACAGTAACCCTTACCGGTTTGAAATGCAGTTTGTGCCGAATCAGCCGCCCTGCTGAAACTGTCTGCAGAGTGATTTATTACAAGGCGATCAATGACAATATTGACCTGCTGCCCCGGAATAAACTCTGATTCCGTACCTTTTTCATCGGTTCTGATTAAACGTCCATCAGACTCTATTCTGTTGAATCCCTGTTTACTAAGGAATGAAAAGTATTCTTTAACAGTAATGGAATCAGGTATTAAGCCTGAGGCAGTAATAATAACTTTAGTTCCCTCGGGAAGCGAAGCCAGATAGTCGACAATGTCATCGGCACTATGTTTTTTCACCTCTCTGCCCGAGAGAGGTGAATAAGTACGTCCGATCCTGGCAAATAAAAGTCTCAGGTAATCATGTATTTCCGTTGAAGTGCCAACAGTGGAGCGTGGATTACGGGAATTCACCTTCTGCTCGATGGCAATTGCCGGTGGAATGCCACTAATGAAGTCAACTTCAGGCTTGTTCATACGGCCCAGAAACTGCCTTGCGTAGGCTGAAAGACTTTCAACATACCTGCGTTGTCCCTCAGCATATATGGTATCGAAAGCCAGTGATGACTTTCCCGAACCTGAAACACCTGTGATAACAACAAGTTTATTTCTCGGTATATTGAGGCTGATATTTTTAAGGTTATGGACCCGAGCTCCTTTTATTTCGATACTTCCCTGCATTCCTTCCTCCGCTGAAATGTTAAAATTCAAATAAAACCCAAAAGTAATACTTTCGGATCAAAAAATTTGTTTACTTTGCTTTCTGATATTAACAAAAAGGAGGACCGCCTATAGATTAACTCTACTCTGTTTAACTAAAAGAGAGAGCTATGAACAAATCGATTTCCGATTATGAACTTATCTCAAGGTTTATAAAAGGCGACCAGTCCTGTTTTGAACATTTAATCCGGCGTCATAAAAACAAAGTATTTGCGTATATAAGTCTGTATATACGCGATCAGGCGCTTGCTGAGGACATCTTCCAGGATACATTCCTGAAGGTAATCCAGTCCGTAAAATCGGGGAAATATTCCGACAACGGCAAATTTATTTCATGGGTTATGCGTATCGCTCATAACCTGATAATTGACCATTTCAGGCGATTAAAGCAGAT
>CAIPJU010000291.1 GCA_903865465.1 uncultured Bacteroidota bacterium | reverse complement strand
TATTTGAAGGGGTAAAATTGATGTCTGGTGAGTTTTTTTATGCAAACTCTTTCAATAGCATATCATTGGAAAATGTTACCCTAGAAAAGAGAGATTCTTCAGTACTGTTAAAAGCTGAGAATGGTAAAGAAATATGTCTTAACAATGTCGGATTTATATGTTTATCAGCTTCAACACCATTTATCTTAAACAGTATTGTTAATGTTAAAAAGAATATTAAATGATGTTAATTTAGAAACCCTAAAAAATGAAAAAATCAATTCTGTTTCTGATAATCATCTTCACAATCGCTAATCTTTTTACAACTGCTCAGAGTAATAAACCTGTAGTAAAACTTAAGAGAGCCGACAGCTTTTTCGGAGTGCACTTCGATCTGCATGCCAGTGAGGAAATTACTGATGCAGGAAAAACCCTTACTGCCGCAATGATCGATACTTTTCTCCTGAAAGTGTGTCCTGATTTTATCCAAATCGATTGTAAAGGACACCCCGGGATTTCAAGTTATCCGACCAAAGTCGGTTTTCATGTAAAAGGATTTGAAAAGGATCCGCTTAAACTCTTTCGTGAGAGAACTGAAATGAATAATGTTGCATTATATATGCACTTTTCGGGTGTAATGGATGCTAAAGTTGTGTCGGAACATCCTGATTGGGCAATTATTTCAGCCAGTGGAGAACGAAGCAAACAAAAGACTTCTTTTTTCAGTCCGTACATCGATATCTATATGATACCTCAGCTTAAGGAGATGAGCGACTATAAAGTTGACGGTGCCTGGATTGACGGCGAATGCTGGGCTGTTGAACCTGATTATGGCGATGCATCTTTAGCACGATTCACTAAAGAGACCGGTATCACTGATATCCCAAGGAAACAATCTGATAAGTATTATCCTGAATTCATGGAATATACACGCAGGCTATTCAGAGAACATCTGAACAAGTATATTACCGCTATTCATAAATATGATCCTTCTTTCCAGATAACCAGCAACTGGTCATACTCATCGATGATGCCTGAAAAAGTGACAATAGATGTTGATTATCTCTCGGGTGATGTTACACCGCAGAATGGCGTCTATCGTTCGGCTTTCGAGGCCCGCTGCCTTGCACCGCAGGGAAAACCGTGGGACCTTATGGCCTGGGGTTTCTCGTGGGATGGAGCTAAGATGCCAATGAGCATTAAATCATCTGTTCAGCTTGAACAAGAGGCTGCACAGATAATGGCTATGGGAGGAGGAGTACAGTTTTACTTTCAGCAGAACAGGGACTTATCCATTAAACCATGGCTTGCTACAATGCTTTCTGAGATAGGTGTTTTTGTACGCGAAAGACAACCGTATTGTCAAAAGGCAATGGCAATACCTCAGATTGCTTTGCTCTATCCAACAGTCGCCTACCAGAGAAGTGCGTCAAGGCCTTATTCAAATCCGCTCGGAAAGCTTGAAGGATCTTTAAACCTGGTGCTTGATGGTCAGCATTCTGTTGAGATTCTGATGGAACATCATCTTACCGGGAAAATGGATAAGTATCCCCTCATCATTATTCCTGAATGCGATTACCTGGAACCAGCATTTATTGAAGAACTGAAAAAATATGTTTCTTCCGGAGGAGATCTTCTTATTATTGGTACTGAGACAGCAAAAATTTTCAAAAATGAACTTGGTATAAAAACCTTGAAAATCCTTAATGAGGATGAGGCATTCTATGCTGCAGGAAACAAGATAGGGGCTATTCGCTCATCAATTGATTCTGTAGAAGTTAACCCGGGAGTAAGAGTGCTTTCAACATTTTATAGCGGAAGCGATTTCAGATTAAAGGGAAATATGATAGCATCATCTGAAAATGCTTATGGAAATGGTAAAATTGCCGGAGTCTATTTCAATGCCGGTTCTGAATATCTTGACTATAAGTCTCCGGTTCTTCGTGATTATATAAGCAGCCTGATTAATGACCTTTTCCCTGGTCGGCTTGTAAGAGTTTCAGGATCTCACCTGGTTCATGTAACAGTAAATACACTTAATAACAAAATGTTTGTAAACCTGGTAAACATTGCAGGAGAACATACTAATCAGAAAGCTATCGGTTACGATGAAATCCCTTCACTGAAAGATCTGACAATCGGGATAAATACAGTTCAGAAACCGGCAAAAATAGTTCTTCAGCCTGGGGGACATGAACTGAAGATTGATTTTAAAAATGGTGTTTCAACAGTCATAGTTCCTGAACTTAAGATCCATTCAATACTGGAAGTGATACAATGATGATGATAGAAACCATGAATACATGCAGTCTGTTTATAATAAGTTTAATTTGAATCTCAATGATTAGTCTTTGGAAATATTTTTTATCTCGCTTTTTAGGATTTTCAGTCATATCTGTTGCCGGCGTTCACGGAATTCTCATTATAGTTGTCCTTATATTAACCGGCTGTGGTAATAAACAATCAGCAGTTGTTTCTGAAAATAACCAGATAAAGATTAGTATAGTCAATTCTGGTGAATGTCTCTGGCGATACGATATTATCAAAACAGGAAAATCATATTCGTTTCATTCCCCTGAATTTGAAATTGACGGCAAGTTTGTTTCCTCTAAATTATCAGCTTTCGCATTAATTGGTACTCCTGAGAAATTAATAAACGGAACAAGCGAATATACGGTTGAAGGAAATCTTTCAGAAATCCCGGATATGATACTGCGCATTACTTTTAGAGTAGCAGAAAACAATCCGGTCATAAAATTCAGGTATGAACTTCTAAGTAAATCAGCCCATAAACTGACGAAAACAACAGGGGTCGACAGGATCAGTTATCTAAAGGTATCACTTGATGGTTCTAATTCAGTTAAAGAAATCAGGTTCTCTGAGTTCAACGAGATGGTTCACAGCTTCTGCCTTTCAGAAAGAACAATAGAGCCAAAAAGCTTTTCCGACAGTATCAGCATAATGGGACCAATGATGGTGTGCTCGGATGGTTCAAATTCATTTCTTGTGGCTTACGAACATGGTTCTCAGGTACCTGATAAGTTTCTGGAATACAAATTGAGCCCTGATAAATCTATTATACTTAAAGCTTTTAAAGGCAATTATTATAATGGATTTCAGGTTGATAACACTCATTCCTACCAGACAATCTGGTTTGAAACAGGGGCTGTTGCCGGCGACATAGATCTGCTGGCAAGCAATTATCGCAATTTTGTGCTTCATTCCATGAGTCTGAATTCAGAAAGCAGGAAACCTTACGTCTACTACAATACATGGAATTTTCAGGAACGAAACCGCAACTGGTACAAAAAGCCTTATCTGGCCGATATGACCCTTGAAAGGATGATGAAGGAAATTGATGTTGCCCACCGGATGGGTATAGAGGTTTTTGTTATTGATGCCGGATGGTTTGAAAAGACAGGCGATTGGACACCCAGCCTCAAACGATTCCCCGACGGCTTGAAAACTATAAGTAAAAGACTAAAAGAAAATGGAATGAAACTCGGTTTATGGTTTAATCCCACAGTGGCCGCAGTTTCAAGTAATATGCTTAAAAATCATCGTGATTGTGTCCGTACAACAGATGGAAACGAGGGGAAACCATACCCAATATGGGAAACCGAGGAGAGTTACGGGATGTGTCTTGTAAGTGAATACCGCGATGCTTTTGCAGATGAATTGATCCGTCTGTATAGGGATTTGGGTGTCACTTATTTTAAATGGGATGCAATTGGCCAGTACGAATGCAATGATCCCCGCCATTTTCACGGGAATTCAGATAATACTCCTAAGGAAAGATTGGAATCCTACGCATTTGAAATAAGCAGGTCAATGAGCTATGTGGTTGATAAACTGACAAAAGAATGTCCCGAAGCTATTGTAGATTTTGATATTACTGAAGGCGGCAGGGCTGTTGGTCTGGGGTTTCTTTCTTCAGGGAAATATTTTCTAATTAACAACGGACCTTATTTTTTCAATTTCGATATTCCTTTTGATCGTGAAAATGGACAGTGGAACATTTTCTTCTATCCCGGACCCGCCCGGACATGGATTTGCCGTACCCCTTTAACCTTTGATAAATGGATCCCGACGTCACTTTTCCTGACACATTATCTGCCCGATGATCCATATGAGAATCAATCAATAGCAGTGGCATCGCTTATTTTAGGTCAAAATGGCATCTGGGGCGACCTGCCTGGCATTTCCAAAGAGGGAGTTGACTTTTTTAATAAATCACTAAGCTTATACAAACAGGTTCGCAATGACATGACCGAAACAGCAATGATACGCGATGGAGCTGTTGGAGGAAGTCCTGAGGTTTATGAAAAAATTAACCCTTCAACCGGAAAAGGTGCAGTAGTTATTTTCTCCAGCCATTCAGGTTCTTACTCATATATTACTAAAATGAAACCCGATCAAAAAACGTGGAATACAGATGGAGTTGATCTTTCATTCGACAGTGAAGGACATGCGGTTATTAATACAAAATTTTCAAAAACAGAGGCAAAAATAATTTTCTTCGGAGTGGCTGCTAAAGAAACTATCAGGTCAGGAACTAACTGATATACAATTCATAAGATTTAAATTAAATAGAAGATGTATTTTAAAATTTTAATGATTTCCGTTTTCCTTCTGGTAAAATGCTATTCTTCAGAACTACTTGCCCCGAAAACTGATAGCATCCGGTTTTCAGTCGTGGATTTCGGTGCTGTAGCTGATGGAACCACTGATAACACAGCATCTTTTAACAGAGCAATAAAGGAAGCTTCGATCAAGGGAGGGAAAGTCTTTATTCCTGCCGGTAAATATCTTATTAAGGGAAGCCTTTATCTTAAAGGAGTATCATTAGAGGGTGAAAACATTGCTCCACGATCGTGGGAACCACTAAACGGAACAATAATCCTTGCAGCAGGCGGACGAGATAATGAAAATGGACCTGCCCTG
>CAIPJU010000290.1 GCA_903865465.1 uncultured Bacteroidota bacterium | reverse complement strand
CTGTTTATCGCAAGGCTTTAGCTTCCATAGTACCTGGTATACATATCTTCTATTAGGTTTGCTGTTAGTTTTTCTGATACTATTTTTTGGGAGGATATACATAATGCGCCGCAGATGGCACCATACCTCATACAGACTTTAATGGATTTCTCTTTTAAATAAGCATAAAGAAATCCCGAAAAAAAGTTGTCTCCTGCTCCATTAGTATCGATAATCTGAAAACCTGTTAAGGCAGGTTCATCTATCCATTCACCATCTTTAGTAAAGGCAGTTGCACCCTCTTCACCATGTGTGCAAACGACCAGTTCTTTTCCCATCTGAATAAACTCCTGCATTATCTTTTTGTAATTCTTAAGATTATCAGAGCTTAAGAAAATGTAATCGGACACCTCGATAAAGGGCTTATGATATAAACTGCCCTCATTAAAATCGTGCAGGTCGGTCCAGACAGGCTTCTTGTGACCTCTTAAAAGCGGGATAAATTCCTTGCAGTATGAAATTATGTTTAAAACAACGATATCGCATTTTTTAATATTCTCCCTTAGAATCTTTTTATTTACCAGGGGAAACTCAGAGGAGAGGGTTATAAACATCGAAATGCGCTTGCCTTTTGAATCCATAATGTTAATATGGCGTTCAGTACCCTGATTATCAATATTGATTATGAAATCGACCTCTTCACTCTTCAGATAGTCCATGATCTTCTTTCCATAATGGTCATTACCCAGAACGGAATAGAGGGTGTTGGAGACTCCCAGTCTTTTTAAACTGACCGATTTGCCTGTTCCTGTTGAACCTGCTGTTTCAAAAAATGTCGCCTTATGGATAGTCTGGGGAACAGGTTTTGGAAACTCATCTAAAGTAACAACATGATCAAAAGTTGTTCCTCCCAAAATAAGTACATGTGCAATCACTCTCTTTTTTTGCTTTGAAGATTTATTCATTTTAGGATTCAGACAATTATTGTTTCGAGCCGTGTTGTTTTCAGCAAGGCCTATCGGCTACTACTATCAGTAATAAAGATATTCATTTGCTTTTAGGTTTTGCTCTCGAAAGATACCAGACGTATGAAGCTGAATGATTTCAGGGTTTCAGCCAGTATAAGCAAAGACTGAATATTATTTAAAATGAACAGGCATTATTTATCGCTTACAAATGTCAGCTTAAGCGATTTTGAATCAACTAACTTAATGGCAAGTCGATATGGCCTTAATCCATCGTAATAGGTAATTTCCGTCTGAATGAGGGTATCATTCAATATTGACCAGGTGCCCTGATAATTTGAATATGAGACAGGCGGTGTAGCGCACCAGCCGGCAAAAGTCCTTTCTACCACAGTGCCATCTGAATTAAACTTATAGCCCCGGTTATCGATAAACTTCCCGCTTCGAATATAAACCATGGCATTGTCCTGATAATCTGAATAATTCCAGGTTCCAATCAAAAGATTATTTGGATCAATTTTTATCTCATCTTTTTTACATGAAGAAATTATTAACATAATAAAGAAGAGGGTTTTGAATAGTGGTTTCATGGTGGTCAGGTTTCAAAATATAAAGCAAGAATTATGCCAGATCTTATTGCGCCAAAGATTTATCTGTAATAAATTCAGGATGATAGTAAAAATCATTCAACCAAATTATTAAGCTATGCTGATAGCTGAATGGGTCTAGCTTTTTTTAATAATTCTTTTGGGAAAAAAGAAATCATCCCGTTTAAGATTACATTTTTTTGCAATATACTTACAGTAGTCGAGCCTTCCTGCTTTCTGATCACGGGTGTCAGAACCAAAAGTAAACTTCAAACCCTGTTCTTTTGCCATGTTTATAAAAGCCTCATGCGGCGTATGCGACATGTCGTTTATTTCAATTGCCAGATTCCTCTTCTTTGCAGCGGAAATAATCTGCTGCATTCTTTCCTTTGTCCATAAAGAATAATAATCACGGGCAATGCAGACCGGCAGAAACAATGGCCAGCCGAAAATGGTGAGAGGCTCGCTGTTGTTAAGGACTTCCAGATTATGTGCCATGTAGATCTCCATAAACTTATCAGGATCATCGACATAAGTATCAAAATTCCAGATTCTCAGGGTTTCCCCATAGCCGTTTCCATTTGGAACAGTCTGTGAGTCCATGAGTATGTAATCGACCTGTGACAAAGATTTAGAAGTAAAATCCTTCGACCATCCCGGACTCATTGGCTGCAAACCAATGTAAACCGGATAAGGACGCAGATAATCGACAAAATTTAGTAAGCTGGCATCATCATTGACCCCATAACCTGGATTGACCATGATTCCAAACTGGACCTTGGTTTTTTTTGCGATGGATAATACATCCTTAATATTAAAATTGTTAGTGAGATGAACATGAAGGTCCATAAGTGGAAAATCATTTTCGCCAAAAGAATTAAGATTTGATAAAATTGGTGACATAGCCATCATACCACCAGCCAGGGCGGTATTCTTAATGAAAAGTCTTCGTTCCATTTTGCTGTTTTTTAAATTGGCTTAATAATTAGATATCCCGTATAACGTGAATTGAATATTTTGAATCACTGTTATTCTGAAATAAGAAGAAATTTATCGATTGAAAAATGATTCAATACGTTAATCTGCCCCTTTTTACTCATATCGAAGAAACAGACTAATTTAAACATTTCATTTATAACAGCTGCAAGGTTTTAGTATTTTATTTTATAAGTGTCAGGTTTGGATAGTATAAATCCTTATCGTCTTTTTCCACTCATTAAGTCATTATTCAGGATTTATCTCCAGGCTTTAGTTGAAGTGTTAAGAATAGGAAATCCATAAACCGCAAACTTGGGAAAAAGATCAGCAATGATCGCAAGAGACACCCTATTTGATATAAATCTTTGCGGCCTTTGCATCATCTCAATAACCTTTGCTGTTTGAAAGTAGTTTATTCTGGCTATGATATATTTTTCCCCAATTGTAACCTTGTTTTTTGAGGCAGAAATTCATTAATCCAGGAATAAAATCTGCTATTCTCATAAAAATCCGACGTTTTGGAGTAGTTGAAAGCCGGATTTTAGGGTCAAAAAGGTCCAAAACATCAGCTTTTGTCTAAATTTTATCCATGTAGTTTTACTATTGGTCAAAATCGGAATTATGCCAAAAAGTAAGGGTGAAAATGCATTAAATTATTAATAATCAATTTAATACATATTATTTAGTCTCAGAAATTCCTATCTTCTTTATTTTATTGGTAAATATCGGTTCACTTTTGACCAACATGCCAAAACTGATACTGAGACAGTAAAACCTTTAGATAATCCATGTTATTTCGTTGACCGAACAGTTGTAAAAACATCGCAATTATCCATTCTGTGGGCATTACCTGCTTGTGGGATCTATTATCACAGCTTATCTTTGAATCATAACTAAAGACAAAAAACCATGAAAGCACATTATGAGATTATTTCAGAAGAATTTGGAAAAGTAACACTCAGAAGAAGAAAAATAGCAAAATCATTGCGTTGGTGGTTACGCGAAAATGGATTGCCTTGCGACCATCGTTTAATAATTTCTTAAGATAACGAATCTGAAATTATCAATAGTAACTTAAATTAGGGGGATTAAAGTTATGAAAACAATAAATCTGGTTTACCTTGGTTTAGCCTCACTCCTGATGTGGAACTGCAGTAATACGTCAAATGTGCAAAGCTTCGGGAGTAGTAGTAATCTTATTGTTCAGGAAGAGGGAGGGTCTGTTTCGTTGCAACTGCCACGTGCAACTTTCTACCACGATCCGCAAAATCCTGCCAACAATACTGCAGAATGGAGTGTGATAATTTCAAAACCAGGTAAGTACAGGGTGTGGCTCTCCAATGCTACAACTGACAGCCTTAGCCTTAATTATTCTAAAATTGCAAAACTGGAGTTTTCTGATAACCATTTTGAGGTAACTCCTGCCTGCGATACAATTATATATAATTCGAAAGAAGTTTCTTATCCAGGTTTAAGGTCAGATTCATATGTCGGTTCGGTATATTTCAACCAATCAGGGGAATACCGACTGCAGGTAATCAGTGACAAAATCCTGCCAAAGGAATTAGTGAATCAAAAAGTAAAACATACCAATAAGTCAGAATTGCTGGGTGTAATATTTTTGCCCGCAACAAGATAGCCCTTCGTCTGAAATGGATACTAACGGCTAAATCGACTCGGGGAAATCCAATATCCGCATAAGTACGAAAAGGAGCAGCAGAGATCGCAGAAGGTTTCCCTTTGCGGTCTCTGCTGCTCCTTTGTAATCTGGGGTTAAAAAGAAATTTTATTAAAAACAATAGGCTAATCTTTTCTATGTAACAATTTGCCTCCATTATTGGATGCCGAAGATTTCTTTTCTGGTTTTTCTGCGAAAATATCTAAAATAATCCGGCAATTTTTTTGATTATATAAAATTAAAATCTACATTTGTAGAGTATAAAATCTAAATGTAGAGAATCATGGCACTCACAAATGCAGAAGAACAGGTAATGAAGATCCTCTGGAAGCTTGAAAAGGCTTTCATCCGCGACCTTGTAAATGAGTTCCCTGACCCCAGACCTGCCCAGACAACAGTATTGACATTGTTAAAACGAATGACAGACAAGGGTTTTGTTAGCTACAAGCTGTTTGGGAATTCAAGAGAGTACTTTCCCCTGGTTGAAAAGTCAGATTATTTTTCTGATCATTTTCATGGACTGATCAAGGACTTCTTCAACAATTCAACCTCACAGTTTGCTTCATTTTTTACAAATGAAACAGAAATGAGTCCGGAGGAACTTAGGGAGTTAAGGGATTTAGTTGACAGAAAAATCGAATCAGAAAAAAGAAAAAGATGACAGCATTCATTATCAAATCGAGTGTAAGCCTTATACTTTTATTTGGGGTTTACTGGTTCCTCACAAGGAAGGAAAAGCTATTTGTTTTTAACAGGTTTTTTCTCATCTTCTCAATCCTGTTTTCGCTGGTAATTCCTTTCATTTCAATTCCTGTAAATTTCCCGGGTATAGGGGTCGGGACTAATCTTTCTTCTGTTCTGAATAATAATTTGACTTTGACTGTTTCTGAAAAGGAGCTGATGAATTATGGTAATATTCAGCCTGTTATAAAGGAGGAACATGCAGATGCCGGGCTTCTCTCCCGCATCGGGCTAACGAAATTATTATTGATTCTCTATTTTTCAGGTGCAATAGTTTTCCTGTTTAGGTTTCTAAGGAATCTGATTTTTCTGTCCAAAAGGGAACGATCAGCTGAAAATGTAAGGTACAAGGGATTTCCAATGGTTTTAGTGGAAAGCCATGTCAATCCGCATTGTTTCCTGAAGACCATTTTTGTAAACAGGGAAGACTACGAGAACAATCAGATCGCACCTGAATTGCTTACCCATGAGCTGGAGCATATCAGGCAATTTCATTCCGTTGATATTATTTTCCTTGAAATGACACGAATAATTTATTGGTTCAACCCGATTCTGATCTTATATAACAGGGCGATCAGGGTAAATCATGAATATCTCGCCGATCATGGTGTTCTAAAAGTTTCGCCCGACATAAAAAGCTATGCCGAAAAGTTGCTGAGTTTTATTAATGGTTCACAGGAAATTCCGCTCGTAAGTGGCTGCAATAATTCTTTAACCAAAAAAAGATTGATTATGTTAACAAAAACCAAATCCAACCGAATCAGGAATGGAGTTAAAATTATACTGACTCTAAACCTGGTAATGCTTATTCTATTTGTAGTAAGTGCTTCTGCATCCGCACCAAAATCTGCTAACGATGCGACAGGCCTTAAGAAACTGCCTTCTGCCGTTTCTCATGAAATTTCCACCAGGGCCCTGGAAATATCTCAGCCACCTGCCTTGATTCAGAAATCTGTGAAAGGCCTTGTTCAGAAGGAGGACGGGACGCCTCTTGAAGGGGTTAATGTCTCCAGTACAGGGAGAGTGGGGAATGCTTTTTTTACCTCATCGGGGAAAGATGGCCGGTTTAGCCTTAATAATGTTGAGGAGGATGCTTTCATCGGATTATTTCTGAGAGGTTATAAGAGTCAGAACGTAAAGGCCGATTTCAATTCCGAGATGATCATTAAAATGGTAAAGGATCCCGATTACAAAGAGGCTGATTATGAAAAAGAAGCTAAAGAAAGCGGTGAGAAACTGCCACTTGTTGTGTTCGATGGAGTAATTTCAAAGGAGCCGGTTGCTGTCATAGCATCGAAGCTTGGCGCTGAAATGGGCACAATAATCTATCTCTCTGGAACAGAAGCAACAAAAAAGTATGGAGCTGCGGGTAAAAATGGTGCGAATGAGATCTATTCCCGTAAGAAAGCAAAGGAACTCGGTATAAAGGTTCCATTCAGGAGAGAGAGTGCCGATGATTATCCCACTTTCCAGGGGAAATCTGTGGCTACCTTTGCCGATTGGCTTGCAGGTCAGATAAGCTACCCTGATGATGCCGCTGCCAAGGGAGTCGGAGGTACTGTAACTGCCAACTATACTGTTGAATTAGACGGATCGATAAGTAACATAAGATTATTTGGCCGAACAGATCAGATTGGTGAAGAAGTTATGAAGGCAATAAAGTCCTCTCCAAAATGGGAGCCGGCTAAAAACCCTGAGGTTAATGAACCTTTTCAATCTTCCGTAAGCATAAAACTTAATGTTCAGAGTAAAAAGGTAACACCAGATGATACTTTTGTGGTGTGTGAGGAGATGCCGATGTACCCCGGAGGAGATGCTGAACTCCTGAACTTCATAAAAAGCAATACAAATTATCCCCAGGTTGCTAAATCCAGTAAGGTCGAAGGCAGGGTAATTATCCGTTTTGTAGTAAGCAAAAATGGCGATGCAGTTGACCCGGTAATCTTAAGGGGTATTGATCCTTTCCTCGATGCCGAAGCCTTGAGAGTGATCGGCTTATTAAAGGGCTTCAGCCCGGGTAAGCAGGGTGGCACCCCGGTTGACGTCTATTATATGGCACCTGT
>CAIPJU010000289.1 GCA_903865465.1 uncultured Bacteroidota bacterium | reverse complement strand
AGGGAGTCTGACACCAATTTTTTCAGGAAAGAATTTTCCAAGCTCGATAGTGGAGGAAATATCATATTTCATTACTGTTTCCTTACTCCGCTCATTAACCTTCTTTTCAATACTTCCCCAGCCCGGAGTACTCATCTGACCTACCATATCAACAGTACCAAGGTCAGCTAACTTTGCCTGAAGGTGTGCATTGGCTGCCCATCCCCCATCTTCCTTGAAATCACTAAGTCTCAGTTCATTGAACCATATTTCAGCATCCTTGGGAGTCCCGTCGTCAGAAGCCTTATTTCTGGTTTTGATCGGATTCCTTACTCCCAGCATTATTACCCTTACGTTACTAAGATTAGGATTACCTGAAACGGAAATCCTCGCCCCCCCGTTTGAATAGACAAACACGTCGGAGGTACTCAGGGAAGAACCAGATAAGGACATCTGTCTGTTCCGTTCCTGTTTGGCCTCCTGGAAAAGCGATAGATCAATATTGAAACTGTTTTCTGTCGGCCATACCTTCGCCCTGTCATCTTCACTGTTATTGTCATATCGTCCCGGTTTGGTAAGCTTAAGAGGTATTTCGTATTCATAGAAATTCCCCTTATAATCGGAACCAATTCTTATGAAGGCAGTCAGTTCATTATCCTGTAAGGGTTTACCGGTAATTGCCTCTGCATGTACTTCCATCCTGAGCCTGCGGTATTGCCTGATGTCGAGATTCACATTCCTGAAAGCAGAACGGGCATCGCCATCCTCAAGATTCTGAACTTTAAGTACCATGGACTGTTCATTGAGCTGTCTGAGCTGGGGGTTCTGCGGGTCGGTTATCCTTGTAAAACCGGGAGGAAGAACATAATTAACCGGTTGCTTTCCTGAATTCTCCTCGATGCTCACAGAGCTGATTTCAGAAGTACCATCGGTGGCTTCGGGGATTGTAATCCTCTCTCCACCCTCCATAAATGAAATATTATACTTTCTCCATTCAGCCCTTACAAGATCGAGCTTTGCAAAACGCATTACAACAGGCTCCTGGAAGTTTTTCATAAATAACCTTATGAACCTGATGGACTTAAAATCCTGAATTGTGCCGACTACCTTCTGGTAATCGGTAATTGGTATTTTAAACTCATACCACTTTACTTTTGATTTAGTGCCATTTGCAAAGGTGGCTTCATACTCGATTTCATCAGTCACAAAGTTGGTACCAACCTTAAGATCTTCCGGACGCATACTGACTCTGTACTGGTAATAACTTTCTGCTTCACTGAGCGTATTGTCTCGGTTAATGTCCTCCATATCAGGAAGAGTGGAGCCAGAGGTTGGGTAAGATTCCTTTGACATCTCAGAAGTTGGTGAGTTGCCCTCCTGTCCATTATATTTTTTATACCTGTCGAGTATGCCAAGTTGCTGAAAATCATAATCTGACCCCCTGTAATAATGGAAGTCGTCGCTTGACGGGTCCTTTTGTATCTCCTGGAATTCAGCAGGAGTTACTATCTGCTGCGCTTTGTTGAGATAACTCTGGAAAAAGGTCTGTTCATCCGCATCACCGAGGCCATCGAGCCCGATATCCTGGTAAATTCGTGATTCAACAGCATTGTCGAATGCATTTACAACAGCCTGAACAGTTGGAACTCTTCCCCATGCAGTTGTATCTACATTCTTCACGTCGGGAGAGCCAGGAAGGCCGTTTTCGAAACTCTTCCTTGAATCACGAAGAATATCCTCTGAAATATTTCCCAGGTTAATATATACATCGCCGCCCTTGTGCTGCGGGTTCTCCACGAAGGGGTCCATCAGCCAGAACTTAATGTACTGAATGTTTGCAGTCTCAAAATCGCTTGTCAGGACTTCGCGCATTATTCCACCCCAGCGTGAAACGGGGTCATTAAGCTTACCTTCGGAGTTCATTCCCCTCGAATAAGGACCCGGATCTGTGTCGTAGTTGTATGAACCTTTTTCCGCAGGGTAGTAAGCAAGGTTTAAGACAGCAATATTGGTTGGAATGCCACTTGGGCTCTCCTTATATGGGAATATCTCATTTTCATAAACTTCCCTCACAAAATGGCTCGACTGCTCATTTGGGTTTTCCTTTATGTACTCAGGTGTGGAGCTCCCGTTACGCAGGAAGAGAGGGTCAATAACATACCATGAGATTTTGGCCCGGTTGTAACCACTGACCAGATTATTGTTGAACCTTGCTTCGGGAAACATCTGGTCCTGACCCTGCGGAACGCTCGACATCGACCAGGCATTGAATGATTTAAGGTCGAGAGGAATCTCACTCGATTCGAAGTCGTCGATATATGAATTCCCTGCACTTGAAATGGCCTTGGAATGGCCTGGAATAAGATTGGCAAACTCCCCGAAAAAAGATATCGCCGAAGGTGTTTTGGTATTCAGAAGCGGAAGTTTGTCAATCATTTTGGTAAGAAACTGCGATTCTGATTTATATGAGGTATTTAATCCCCATATTGTATTGGAGATCGGTTCTTCACCAAAATTAACCTTCTGTGTATAAGGTCTTTCTGTTAAATGGAGAATGGTTCCTCCAATATTGAAGTTATCTGATATCTTATAGTCGAGATGTGTGCCGATAAGCGTTTTTGTCTGGAAACCGAAGAACTGGTTATTCTCGAGCGAAACCTGGATGGGTGTTTGCGATTCAATGAGTGCACTGTTGATAATTCTCACGGAACCCATATTGTAATCTACGGTATAATCGGTATTTTCAGTCAGGGGCACACCACCTGCTGTAACCTTAACTGACCCCTGCGGAATATTGGTCGCATTAAGACGTATCTCGGATCCTGATTCAGAGGAGTATTGACCGGTTAGTTTGAACTTGTTCTTTTCAGCCATCTGCTTTGCTATAGTTTGAGTAGAGTCGTACAACTCCTGGAAAACATATTTGGCAGCAATCCTTGGGTCACCAATCATTTTGCCGAGGTATTTTCCAAATGGCTCAAGAACCGGAAAAACAATTTTCCCTCTGTCGGCTATTACGGTTACCCCGTCGATGAAGTCAAAATAACCATCAGGCTGACGGTCCGACTGAGAGTTAATATTGTCGAGACCCAATACCTGGAGCAGAATCTGATTTGAAAGCTTTCCCTCGGGAAGATAATTTATTGAGTTGCCGGTCTTATCGTCCTGGTAAAGCACGTTTAACTGGAAATCCTTTTTATCGAGTTTTCCCGATCCCAGCGAATAGATGTTCTTCATCATCAGTTTCCATGTTGGGAGCCTGGGACTCAGGGTGGTTCCCTTGAGAAGTTTCAATATCAGGGACTGGGGGGCATTTATTCCGTCGGTTGAGAATTCACCTACTTTATAGACCTGCCCGTCGAGAGTATATTCGTAAGCAACGGCAAGAACTTCATCGGTATTTAGGGCTGTATTGAGTGAAATATAACCGAGCTGTTTGTTAAATGAATACTCCCTGTCATTCAGTTTCCTTGCATTCTCAATCTTCTCAAAATCGCGTCCAATCTGAAACCCGGGATAGAATTGTGAAAATGCATTAGTCACCTGGTCAACGCTTCTTATTATGCCATAGGCTGTTGTAAGCCTTTCATACATTTTGTTTGCGTTGTTATCGGGGTAGATCAGAGTTCCCGGTGTTGCCAGAAATTCCGGGATCTTGTTAAAGATATGGCTTCCATTTTCCGCAAGGTCCATGAAAGCAACAATATTCCTGTTGCTGGCATCTTCAAAACGATTTGTCTTGTTGGTGACCCATACTTCAATACGGTCGATGTTAACCCCTGAACTTATTACCGGAAGATTTTTCAAAGCATTGTCATAAATGTCCCTGAAATACTGAGAAAGGAAGAAATGCCTGTTTGCCTCATACTCGTCGGCGTAGATCTCGAAGTTAGACAACTGTGCTCCCCCCTTAACTGATATAACCGATGACTGGCCCTTCTGCTGCGACAACACAGTTGTCATAGTCATCTTCCCAAACTGCATCTCGGTCTTAAGCCCGAAAAGGCTGTAACTGCCTGTAATAAGAGTACCTGTGAGTGGAAGTGTAACATCGCCAGCTTCGACTTTCTTAAGAATCTCATCCTCCTTCCCTGCATACTGAAGCTTTGTCTTGTTCTCAAATTCAAACATTGCCTCGGTATTGTAATTGACGCCAATCTTCATTTTGTCGCCAATAGAACCGGTGACATTCATCTGGATCTTCTCCTTGAAATCGAAAGTGGGGATTGTCCTTAGTTTTTCGGAAAGAGTAGGGTTATCGGTACGAGATATGTTGATACCGAAGATCAGTTCTGCCGAGCCCTGCGGAACAATATTGATAGTATTACTCCCAAAGATCTTATCAAAGGCTGCACCACCAACTTCAATCTGAGGTATGAGGCTCGATTTGAAACTTGTCTCCCTTCCCTCGATCCGCGACTGCCAGTAATCGCGCATAGCCTTTGTATATTGATATTTCCTGAATTCAGCTGGCGACATGTGGACAGGAGTACGTGTATCCAGGGGTCCAACCTTCTGAGATATTACATATTCATTCTTCTCGGGATCGTATACAGCCGAATATTTATAGTTTGAAGGGTTACTTAGAAAAAGGGGGGCTTTAGGCTGTGAATCCCAGGGAATTCCCGAGTTGTCCTTCAGCTTAAGAACAGTATTGCGTGAAGTATCGGCCGCAGATGATGGCTGAACCACACTCTGACTGCCTGCTTCCGTTGTAAATAAAAACAAGAAAGCTAACAGTGCGAGATATGAAAACAGTAGAGTATTTTTATATGAAACACCTGATCCCAATACGGCTATTATTCGAATTTACAAGTTTTTCAGCGCTTTCTTTATCAGCTCTTCGACAGTAAGATTCTTTTCTTCCTTTACTATTTTGTCGAGGATCTTTATGACTGCACTTTTGGCAAATCCCAACATTACTAATGCAGATAACGCCTCTTCGCGCTTTGTATTGTCTGCAAAAGCAAATATTTCGCCGCCTGCGGCATGTTTGCCCATCTTATCTTTCAGGTCGATAATTATTCTCTGAGCAG
Organism: uncultured Bacteroidota bacterium; assembly: GCA_903865465.1. Lineage (GTDB taxonomy): Bacteria > Bacteroidota > Bacteroidia > Bacteroidales > VadinHA17 > LD21. The sequence goes on along the minus strand of CAIPJU010000289.1, from coordinate 8,719 downwards.
TTTTTAATCCTATCCCTTTTACACCCTTCAGGACGTTGACATCCGATGACATTATTGCCTTTTCAATTTCAGCCGGACTAAGTGAAGAGAGCATCATTCTTGCAGTATTGGCCCCAACGCCACTGACTGAAATAAGGTGCCTGAATATCTCCCTCTCCTCATTATCGGCAAAACCAAAAAGCTGATGTGCATCTTCGCGAATAACTTCATGTATCAGGATCCTGAATTCCTTTCGCCCTTCAAGCTTCGAAAACGATGAAAGTGAAATATTTACAAGATACCCGATACCTCCTGTTTCAATTACAAGGAAGGTTGGTGTAAGTTCAGTAACAGATCCTCTGATGTAATCGATCATATCTATTGTTCGGGAGTATTTATTTCAGGAGGCAGCTCATCGTACCGGTCACTGTGAATATCGATATCCTGGTGTCTCAATGGGTTTTTTGTGATCTCGGCATAGATCAGCCTGTTCTTAAAAATGTCACTTGCAAGATATATAGCCTGTCGAAAGGAATTTTCCATTGCTTCTCCCCTTCCTGCAATTGCAAAGGCCGTGCCATGAACCGGTGAAGTCCTTATAAATGGAAGGCCTGCGGTGAAGTTAACACCTGAATCAAATGATAGCGCCTTGAATGGAGTAAGACCCTGATCGTGATACATGGCAAGGATCCCATCGAATTTTGTAAAAGAGCCAGCTCCGAAGAAACCGTCGGAAGGGAATGGCCCAAAAGTAAGTATCCCCTCCTTCTGCGCCTGTTGAATGGCAGGAATGATGATCTCAGCCTCTTCATTTCCAAGAAGGGAATTATCTCCGGCGTGTGGATTCAGGCCCAGGACTGCAATACGCGGTTTCCTTATTCCGAAATCGAGCATCAGCGATTTATTCATCAGTCGCAATTTACGCATCAGTAATTCATTAGTTATCAGCTCCGGAACCTTCTTAAGAGGAACATGACCAGTAGCAATTCCAATTCTCATACTCTCACTTATCATGAACATAAGAGCTTCATGCTGCGGACCAGCCTTATCCTTAAGATATTCCGTGTGGCCGTTAAACCGGAAGTTGTCCGACTGAACATTCTGTTTATCAATAGGTGCCGTAACCAACACATTGATCTTTCCGCTTAAAAGGTCACTCATAGCCCTCTCGAGCGAGAGTATGGCGGCTTCGCCTCCGTGGGGTGTCGATTTGCCAAGTTCAACTCTCGTATTGTCGTCGAGGCAATTGATCATATTTGCCTTACGTGGATGGGCCTCTTCGGCCGACCTGATATTGTTGAAAATAAAATTATTAATATTCAGGGCTTTTCTGTGATAGGCAGCAACCTTCGGAGAGCCGTAAACAATCGGAATACAGATATCATTTATTGCAGGATCGCTCAAAGCCTTCATTATAACTTCATAGCCTATTCCATTTATGTCGCCATGCGAGATGCCCGCGATTACAGGTTTATTTTCCATTGATGTTATTCTCGTATATATATGTTGTTTGGAAGTCTGTTAATAAATTCTGCCAGGAGCCTGAGCCCGGTGGCCGGACCTCTTTTTAATTTGTAATAGTTGTCTTTTTTCTGAATTTCGGTACCGGCAATATCGAGGTGAATAAGAGGGTATTCAGCAAATTTCTCAAGAAATTTACCTGCTGTTATCGCACCTGCTTCACGTCCGCCAACATTTTTCATATCGGCAACATCCGATTTAAGCAATTCTTCGTACTCATCCCAGAGAGGTAGTTCAGCGATCCTCTCATAAACTTCATTTCCGCATTCTTCAAGAAGTTTCAAATATTTCCTGTCGGCATTTGACATTACTGCAATAGCCTGATTGCCAAAGGTCATAGCGGCCGATCCTGTCAGTGTTGCAATATCAATAATGATTTCAGGCTTATATTTTGAGGCATAGCTTATTGCGTCCGCAAGAATAAGTCTCCCTTCAGCATCGGTATTTCCTATTTCAACCGTAAGTTTATTGTACATTTTAATTATGTCGCCCTGGGTATATGCATTTCCACCGGGTCTGTTATCGGTCGAAGGGACAAGTCCAACGACATGTACGGGTACTGCTGATTTTGCCAGAGTGCTTATAACACCCGTTATAATTGCAGCGCCAGCCATATCTCCATTCATCCCATCCATAAAATCGCCGGTCTTAATGTTCAGACCTCCTGTATCATAAACAATTCCCTTGCCTACCAATACAATAGGATGCCTGTTAAGCCTGTTTTCAGGCTTCCATTCAAGAATACAGAAAACAGGAGGATCTACGCTTCCCTTATTAACGGCAAGCAGGCCTCCCATCTTCAGGGATTCAATTTTACCTTTTTGCAGAATTTCAACCGAAAATCCTGAAGAATCACCTTCTTTTCGGATCTCTTCTGCGAGTGCCGTGGCATTCAGGTGATTAACCGGTTCATTTATCAGGTTTCGGGAGAAGTAGACTGCATCGGTCAGGTGGATGAGCCATTTAATACTGGCATCATCCTGCGGGCCATGCAACAGGAGTCGTGAAGGATCCTTCTTTTGCTTCTCCCCCTCACTGCTTGTTTTGTACTTATCGAATGAATAAAGGCTAAGAAGAAGAGCCTCAGCATAATCTTCAACAGCGCCATCGTAGGCTTCATTTGAGGTAATGACAAGGTCCTTGAAACTTTCACCTTTAAAAAGTTTCCGCATGTTATAAGCAGTACGGCGAAGCCCCTCCCTTCTCCTGAAATGGTCAGGTGATTCCTTTAGCGTAACAAGGAATGTTATTTTATTATAAATATTAACAGAAACAAACTCCTCTCCTGCTTCAATCTGCCGTGAAACATATTCTTTCTCTGTCGCTGTGAGTTCAAGGAAATCAGGAATGGTTTTGGTTCCAAGTATGCAAACAACTGGTTTATCATCTTCAAACTGCTGAATTACCGATATTTCAGGTTTCATGGTTATATCAGGGATATTTAAGGAGGTAAAGTTAATGAAAATATTGATTGTTTTGCTTCCAATACTTTACCTTTGCATGCAACTATCAGATGCATTATTCATTATGGACCTGATAGCAGAAAGAAAGAATAACTCATTAATTAACATGACTTTAGACAATATATACAATAAAGCCCTCAATCTGGTTCCGCTCACAACCGAAGAAGGTCTTGAACTATATAAGACCGCCCCGCTTGACGAACTTATGTTTGTGGCAAACAGGCTTCGACAGCATCATAATCCGGGTAATGAGGCCGGATGGATAATCGACCGTAATGTGAATCTGACCAATGTCTGCTTCTCTCAGTGTTCTTTCTGCAACTTCTGCCGGAAGAAAGGATCATCAGATGCCTATGTCACAACGATAGAAGAATATGTAAAGAAGATTGATGAGCTCTTTGCCCTTGGTGGCGATCAGTTGCTATTACAGGGAGGGATGAATCCTGCTCTCGGAATCAGCTTCTACAAGGATCTTTTCAGGAATCTTAAAGAACTCTACCCATCATTAAAACTTCACGCTCTTGGACCTCCCGAGATTGTATACCTTGCTAAAAAAGAAGGGATCTCATTCTATGACGTGCTTTCACAGCTTATTGATTCCGGACTTGACAGTCTCCCGGGTGCAGGGGCTGAAATTCTTTCCGACAGGGTAAGGAAAATCCTGGCTCCGGGAAAAGCTACAACCAACGAATGGCTTGCGGTGATGCAGGGGGCTCATATTTTAAACCTTCCCACATCGGCTACTATGATGTACGGTCATATTGAGACTATCAGTGAGCGTATCGAACATCTGATCCTATTAAGGAATATCCAGGAGAAGAGACCTGCCGGCCATTATGGATTCATTACTTTTATCCCCTGGCCATTCCAGGATGAAGGAACAGTTTTGCTGATGAAGCAGGGAGTTCACAGCAGGTACAGCCCATCGGATTATATCAGGCTTGTTGCCGTAAGCAGGATAATCCTGAATAATATTCAAAATATCCAGGCTTCGATACTGACAGTGGGAAAAGATACAGGTATGCTTTCACTTCATGCAGGCGCCAACGATCTCGGATCAATAATGATAGAGGAGAATGTTGTAAGTGCAGCAGGCTCTGAAAATCGCTTCAACTCAAATGAGATGCAGAGCATTATTAAAGAGGCTGGCTATACTCCCAGAAGGAGAAATCAGAAATACGAAACTGTAGAAAGCCTATAAAATAATAACAGGGAGACTGCATGCAATCTCCCTGCCAATGAGTATCTTATAAATCGGTTATTTATCGTCAGCAGGGTCGTACTTTGAAGCTTTCTTGAATTCCTTCATACCCTGTCCGATGCCCTTCATAAGTTCAGGAATTTTTCTGCCACCAAAGAGAAGAACCACAACAACCAGAATCAGTAAAATTTCAGTAAGACCCAGATTTCCCATCGATTTAAGTATTTGAATTTTGGCAAAGATATAAATACTTTGTACATCAGCAAATCCTGACAGAAATAAATACTATTTCCTGAAAAGTTTAAGAATATCATTCCCGTTTGCAAAGATCAGGATAGAAAAGAGTATTATCATCCCCACATACTGTGCATATTCGAGAAATTTATCACTGGGCTTCCTTCCTGTTATCACCTCAAACAGAAGGAACATAACATGTCCTCCGTCGAGTGCCGGGATAGGAAGAATATTCATTACTGCCAATATAATTGAAAGAAAAGCGGTAAGATTCCAAAACGACTGCCAGTCCCAGAAACCCGGGAATATCTTGCCAATAGTTATAAAGCCGCCAAGCGATTCGTATGCCTTGGTGTGTCGGGAGAATAGTAGTCTGAACTGTTTCAGATAGTCTCCGATAGTTTTAAAGCCTTTGCTGATTCCAGCAGGAATGGACTCAATGAATCCATATTTTAATTCCCTCAGATCAAAAATCTGACTTGCTGTCCCTTCCCTGTTAATCCCAAGAAGACCGGCAACTGTAGGTTTAACGGCAATGGTAACAGGTTCTCCTTTCCTTTTCAGATTAAGGTTTACAGCATGACCTTTGTTAGTCTTCAGATATTCCTGGAATTCATCGAAATAAGCGAATTTTCTGTCGTCAAGACCTGTAAGTTCATCACCAAGCAGGACTCCTGCACTTTTACCGGGAGATTCCTTTCCATAAGAACCTATTATAAATGGACCAAAGGGGATCCTGTAGTCAATCATGACCTTCCCCTTCAGCATTATTGCTGTATATTCAGCTGGTATTTCGACATTTACGACCTGCCCTTCACGTTCAACCTGGATCGACTTACGGTTATTTAATACAATGTCGGGTATAATCTGACGAAAATTTTCAACCTTCAGATTATCCACTGTCAGAATCTTATCTCCGTTCCTGAGGCCAAGAGAATAACCTGTGGAATCAGTCACAATACCGTATTTAACGTTGGCAGTTGGAAGGTAGGTATCGCCCCATGTATACAATACCATGATGTAAATAAACATCGCAAGAAGGAAGTTATAAATCACCCCTCCTGTCATTATCAAGAGGCGTTGCCATGATGATTTTGATCTGAACTCATAGGGCTGGGGAGGAAGTTTCATCTGCTCCACGTCCATCGATTCATCAATCATTCCCGAAATCTTGACGTAACCACCGAGAGGCACCCAGCCAATTCCGTATTCGGTATCCCCCTTTTTAAACTTAAAAAGTGAGAACCAGGGATCAAAAAAGAGGTAAAATTTCTCGACCCGGGTTTTAAAAAGTTTAGCAAGTGTAAAATGTCCCAGTTCATGTATGATTACAAGAATTGAGAGACTCATAACGAACTGCAGTATTTTAATAAGTATTGTCATCTTTATTTTGAGAGTTTATTAATATAATCTGATGCTATTCTCCTTGCTTCCATATCGGTATGTTCAAGATGTTCCAGATCAGGCGACCTGGTATAAGGACATTTATCCATGGTATGTTCTACCACATCGGGCATTTGCATAAACCCGATTTTTTCGCTAAGGAAAGAATTAACTGCGATCTCATTAGCCGCATTCATTATACAGGGCATATTTCCGCCCTTACCAAGGGAGATATATGCAAGTGAAAGGTTTCTGAATTTTTTAAGATCGGGTTCAACGAATGTCATGCAGTGGCTCTTTCTGAAATCAAGCCGGGGCAGGTCGGAAACAAATCTGCGCGGATGTGTCAAAGCATATAGGATAGGGACTCTCATGTCTGGTACTCCCAGCTGAGCCTTTACTGAACCGTCAGCGAAATGAACGAAAGAATGAATAACCGACTGAGGATGCACAATGACCGATATCTGTTCGGGTGAAAGGTTAAACAGCCATTTGGCTTCAATGACCTCAAGACCCTTGTTCATAAGTGAAGCCGAATCGATAGTAACCTTACTTCCCATATCCCAGTTAGGATGTTTCAGGGCCTGATGAGGAGTCACGTCTGCAAGAGCCTCCTCCGTCCAGTTGTGGAAAGGGCCGCCTGAAGCAGTAAGGGTGATCTTTTCAACGGGGTTGCCATTTTCACCTGTAAGACACTGGAAGATGGCAGAATGTTCTGAATCGACAGGAATTATTTTACTTCCCGTCTCCTTCAGAAGCTGCCCTATAATTTCACCTGCAACAACCAGGGTCTCTTTGTTTGCGAGTGCGATCTTCTTACCGGCCTTAATAGCCGAAATTGTGGGCCTTAAGCCAGAATACCCAACCACTGAAGCAATTACTACATCCACAGCTGTCGATGAAACAACAGCTCCTGCAGCATCGCTTCCGGCATACACTTCAATTTTTGTATCTCTGAGGTTCTCCTTTAGGGTTTTGTATCCTTTCTCGTTCCCAATAACAACAACACGGGGATTAAACTGCTTCGCCTGGCGAGTCAGCAGATCGACGTTATTTCCTGCAACAAGGGCTTCAACTTCGAATTCGCCCGGATATCTCGATATAATGTCGAGCGACTGGGTCCCTATCGATCCTGTTGAACCTAAAATTGCAATCCGTTGGGCCATTTTAAGAGGTGATATTAAAATAAAATATGCTTTTCAGGGTCGAGGGCCGTTCCCTTATACCATATTTCAAAGTGAAGATGCGGGCCGGAGGTGTACATTTCACCGGAGCTGCCCACCACAGAGATCGCCTCTCCTGCCCGCACAATATCTCCTGTCTCTTTGAGAATACTCTCGTTATGCTTATATACCGAGATTATATTATTCTGATGTTGAACCTCAATCACGAATCCTGTTTCCATCGTCCATCCTGTAAAAATAACAGTACCGTCGAGCGCCGCTGATACCACAGCCCTTGGTTTAGTAACAATATCTGTTCCGAAATGCCTGGTTCTGGTGTCAAATTTCCCGGAAACTATACCCTTTACGGGAGGGAAAAAATGCAGGCTGGCCAGACCGCCCAATCCGTCAGATTTTGCCGGAGCAGAAATCAGGTTATTACGTTCTTCACTTTCAACCCTGGCCCTGAGGGCACTCTCTTCCGAAGAGGTTGAAAACTGTATGTTCCTGTAATTTTTAGTCGAATCCTGCCTTACTGAAGGTCGTGAAGGCAGGTTCCCTGCTATTATGGAACTAAGGTTCGCAAAATATTTATCGCGGAGGGCAAGTTCACGATCGAGCGAATCGAGTCTGATAGCGCTCAACAGGATATTCTTTCGCATTTTAAAATCGGGATAGCCTGGTATAAACTCCCTGAGATTTGTAAAAGCAATCAGCATGCTGGTGAGAACGCTTATAAAAATAATCAGGAATCCGATCATCAGGAAGGCATTGTATTTTGTAAGTATTAACTTCCAAACCTCCTCAAAGGTAGTATCGTTGATTACGGTAAATCGGTACTTGTCGCGCCAGTTGCGTTTTTTCTTTTCGTTCTTTTTAGCCATATCTCAATTATAACCAGCCTGCAAAGATAATAAACCTGAACTCTCAATCAGGCATGCAGAATGAAAAACAGCTGTTAAATTACTTTAACAGCCATATCTTCACTTTGCCACAGGCCATGTTTGGTGCAGACCGCCATAGCTGAGAGGTTCATTGACACTTCGGGAGCTACTATAAAAAAGCCTATCTCAACGTGCGAAGGTTTGTTTCCGTATACTCCTGCCGTATATCGTGCCTCAGCAAGCAGGGTTTCACGGTTCCAGAGCTGGACAACACTAATAAAATGGTCATGGTCGTCGGGATGAGGATATTCATCGCCCAATTTAACCCTGACTTCAAATTTATCGCCTCTTTTAACTTCAGAGGGGCAAAATACATGAGGCATATGTCGGTCGAGATAATCGCGTTTTATCTCTTTATCTTCCTTTTCGATTTCAAGAGCCTTAAATACTCGTGGCATGATACTTTCTTTTAATGAATTACAATATAGCCTTGCAAATTTAGCAATATTTATTGAAAGACGGAAGTCAGGAGTCAGGAGTCGGAAGCAAGAAGTATGTAGTAAGTAGTAGGTAGAACTCCGGTCTTCGGACTCCGGACTTCGGACTTCGGTCTTCGGTCTTCGGATTCCAAAATAAAAATTCTCTCAATATATTTGGTAATTGAACATAATGTAGTACATTTGCACCCAGATTGCGCGGTGGAGTCCCGATGTATCGGGATAGCTTGTTGGGCTCATGTTTTTTGAAATTTATTTTAAGACATATATTGCGGGGTGGAGTCCCGATGTATCGGGATAGCTTGTTGGGCTCATGTTTTTTGAAATTTATTTTAAGACATATATTGCGGGGTGGAGTCCCGATGTATCGGGATAGCTTGTTGGGCTCATGTTT
>CAIPJU010000288.1 GCA_903865465.1 uncultured Bacteroidota bacterium | reverse complement strand
TTGGAAAAATCATTCTCATTTTTTGTTAAATATTCCATCAGAATTAAATCAGTCCCGGATTGCTTCATAACACCTGCAATAAGATTTTTCTTGTAATATATTGATATATAGGTTCCTTATACCATTTTCAAATTATTTACCTTAAAACCAGGAACATGAAATACCTCTTAAGAAACCGGGCAAGATTATTGGCGATCACCATTGGGCTGATGCTTACAATGACATTTGCACAGGCAACAACATATTATACATGGAATAATGGTGATCCTGCATCTTTAAATAGCTGGTGGACAAGCAATAATGGAACAGGTGGCCACCCTGCAAACTTTACCACAGCCGGTGACGTTTTTACTATTCAAAATAATAATACAATGACCGCAACCGGCCCCTGGAGTATTGGTGCAGGAGCAACTACTTCTTCATCGCTTACCATTCAAAGCAGTTGCACGCTGGCTATGGCTTCTTACCTGTTAACTCTTAACAGTTGCAACGTTACGATAAGCTCGTCAGGCACACTTACAGGCTCTGGAGGCATAACTGTTAGCGGAACTCTTTCAAATAATACTTTATCAGGAATTACGACAACAGGCGCTTTTACCATTTCAAAAACTGCAGGTACAGCAAGTCTGAGCGGCACAAATACATGCACCTCTCTTATAATTAACAGCGGAGCAACCTTGTCATTATCAGGTGGTGAAAATAATTCTCTTAGTACTGGAACTGGAGGAGTGCAATTGTATACTTCAAGTACTTCCCCGGGATCAACAATAACCGGAACTGGGACCCTTACTCTTGGAGGCGATGTTGCCGTTTCAAATAACGGCTTACCGTATGGCGCATCCATTTCATGTAATGTTGCACTTACAAATAATTCCTCAAGGTTGTTTACAGTTGCTGATGACGGGACAACCGCTACTGATCTTAAGATCTCAGGAGTAATTAGCACAAATGGCGCTCTGACTAAACAAGGGGCAGGAACAATGGAATTATCTGGTTTAAATACCTATTCCGGAACAACTACCGTTACTGCCGGTATTTTAAGGGCAACTAATAATACTATCGCTGCAAATACAAATGGTCCATTCGGAAAACATGCCTCTGGATTGAATTTATCAGGAGGCAAAATTGAGAGCAATGTGGTAACCTTCAGCAGGCCGATTGCTGTTACCGGAACTAATTCAGGGCTGGATGCCTACGGTTCGGCACGTACAATAAGCTCCACTATTACCCTTGCCATAGCTAGTACCTTTAATCTGAATGTGGGTGGTACTACTGCCGCAAGCGCAGAAGGACAAGATTTAACTTTGTCCGGAGTGATAAGTAATTCATCAGGCACGCTAACTTTGACAAAAATTGGTTCAAGTAATGTTATTTTATCAAATGCTTCAAACTCGTACTCTGGTCTGACTACCATTAGTGCAGGTACTCTCAAATTAGGTTCTGCAGGTGGCGCAACGAATACACCTTTAGGTACAACTACGACAGGCACTTCTGTTTCGTCCGGTGGAACCCTTGATCTGAACGGGTTTACTCTGGGAACCTCTGAAGCACTTACTTTAAATGGAACAGGAGTTTCGAGCGTTGGAGCTTTGGTTAACAGCTCAGCTTCAGGTACGGGTGTTACCTACAATGGAGTAATAACCCTTGGTAGCGCAAGCAGCATTGGAACTACCAGCGCTACAACAGGAAATATTACTTTGGGAAGCAATGGAATTTCCGGCTCACAAAATTTAACCAAAGTTGGCGCCGGAACTTTACATTTAGGAACAGGAACCTGTACCCTGAGCACTCTGACGATCAGTTCCGGGACTTTAACCTGTACTGCCGGGATAATGAACATTGCGGGCGGTTTTACAAATAGCGGCACATTCACTCATAACAGCGGAACTGTATATTTCAATGGAGGCAGTTCACAAACCATCACTGGAATTACAGTTTTTAATAATCTGACAATTAATAATTCAGGTGGTGTAAATACTTCAGCAAATATTACAGTTAATGGCGTTCTTGGTCTTACAAGCGCCAACCCCAGCGCAACTCAGGGGACACTGGATATGGGCGCAAATACCCTGATAATAACAAGCCCAACTGCGAGTGTGACAGGCTTAGGCGATGTAACCGGAATTGTTAAACGAACCCACACCTTTTCACCGAATGTGCCTTACCAGTTCGGAAGTCAATATACTACAATTAATTTTTTGGGGACAACTGCAAACAGACCAGGTGAAATAAGCTGTAAGGTAGTTATTGGTTCTTATCTTCCTGGTAAGAGCGGTTCTGTTTTAAGGTACTATAGTTTTGCTAATACAAGCATAACTGGTACTGCTGATGAAGTCGTTTTAAATCTTAGCTATAAGGATGCCTCAAGCACTTATAATGAATTAAATGGTAATAGTGATGAAACAAAATTGGCTCTAATGGATCGTCATGTAACTGCAACTCCATTTTACCATGAACATGGTAAAACCAATAATAGTGAAACAAATAATTGGGTAGGAATCTCAGGATTCAAAATTGATTATGTATCTCAATCATCACTTGATCTCAAGCAATGGGGGTTTATCACATCAACAATCACAAGAAAAGAATGGAATGGCTCGATAAATACTGTTTGGAGTACCAATGAAAACTGGTCGGATAATCTAGCGCCGGTTTCTACAGATAATGTATTAATTCCCGATGTTTCCACTGCATCTAAGCATTTTCCTGTATTAGATCAGTCCATTTCTATAAATACTTTGGAACTAGCCACGAACGCTCACCTTTATGCTGGAACTGATCCTACATATTATAATATAACTATTTCTGGCAATATCACGGCTGAAAATAATATTCCTGCATGGCATAATAACGGGACATTCCACCCAGGGGCAGGAACAGTGACCTTTAATCACATTGCAACCGCGTTACCTATTTTAATCGATGGAGAAACCAGTTTTTACAACCTTGCCACTTTAAATACAAATACTTACCTGCAGGCAGGGTCAGGAACTATCCTGCACATTGCAGGGAATATTTCACAGGGGTCAGGTACTTATATAGATTTTGTAGCTAATCCAAATACTGTAGAATATACTGGATCAATCGCAATTATTAACCCTACGGAACCTTCCGGAGTCAATGGTTATCGTAATTTAACAATTACAAGAACAACTTCCGAAATAATCACCCTCCCTGCTTCAACTCTTCATATAGCAGGAGATCTGACAAACAATGGGTCAATTGCTCATAATTCAGGAACAGTTGTCATGGATGGTATTGGCGCCCAGCAAACAATAAAAGGAAGTGCTTCTACTACCTTCTATAACCTTACAATTGGTGATGGCAATATTAATGAATCTGATAATGTATTAGTAACTACAGCTATGGCGGTTTCTGGTACATTGAATGTTACTTCATATTCAACTCTTGATTTAGGTACTACAGCATTATCAGGTTCACTTTCAACAATAAGTGGCACAGGCTTTATGAAAACGCAGAACACAACTTCAGCACCTTTTCCTGCAAGTAAAACCTGGCCCTTCGATGTGGAATTCAATGGAGCATCAGGTCAGACGATACCTGCTACTTCTGGTTTCAACAATTTTAAAGTTAATAACTCATCCGGTATAGCACTTGGCGGAGGTTCAACAATAAATGGAGCACTTAATTTCAACTCAGGCAAAATAACAACAAGTACAAATACTTTATCACTGGGAGCCTCGGCAACCGTTTCCGGAGCCGGTACAGGAAAATATGTTTACGGCACTTTAAGAAGATACATTCCAAATACATCGGCTCCATCGGTTACATATGACATTGGTGATGCTTCGAATTACACGCCTTTTACAATTCTTTTCGCAGGTACGACTTCAGGATCATCGTATATTGATGCCACCACCGCAACTGATCAGCCTGCTTCGGGATCAAATCTTAGCCAGACAAAATACGTGAACCGCAAATGGACTCTTACTAATGGCGGTGTTGCAGGATTTACCTCATTTAGCCCTACATTCACATTTGTTCCATCTGATATCCAGGGGAGCGCTAATACGGCAAGCCTGGCTGTAGCTGAATACTCAGGTTCAACCTGGTATCCCCTTACAAGCGGCACAAGGACTTCAACCTCAACACAGTGTACAGGTGCTACCCGTTTTGGAGACTTCTACATCGGTGAAGCTGCATCACTTACGTTTCAGGGAGGATCACCATACGACTGGGCAACTCCTTCAAACTGGCCATTCGGAAATGTACCCACAGCAACTGATAATGTTATAATTCCGACCGATAAGTCAGTTGTTATTAGTCCGGCAACAATGGCTGCCTGCAATGACTTAACAGTATCCGCACCAGGAACTCTTACTATCACTTCAGACGGAACCAATAGTGGCGGGTTGATTGTAAACGGAACTGCTTCAGGCAACGTTACATATAATCGCTATATGCTAGGTAACAGGTGGTATATTGTTTCCTCTCCGGTATATATTTCGCAATCAATAGGTTCATGGCTTCCCGGAAAGGATATACCAACAGCAAATGGTGATGCTGTAAACTTTGGCATGACCTCATATGTAGAGTCCACCAACACCTGGGGCTCTTATTATACAACTGATACCACTGCATTGTTTAAAATAGGAAAAGGATACCTTTTACGAAAAAGAACATCCGGAACAATTGCCTTTACAGGTACTATAAATGCAAGCCCGGCCCAAAGAACAATTGTTAGAACTATTACTGGCTGGAATAGTGTCGGAAATCCCTTTACATGCGCAATTGGTATGGCGAGTTCTGCAACATCTCCCGACAATTTCCTTTCACAGAATGCCACTCAGCTTGATCCAAGTTATATTGCAGCATATATCTGGGATGACCCAACGAATTATAAAGCTATAAACAACTCTCCATTTTCCGGAAAAACATATGGAGGATCCCTCGGTACAGATGACGTTTCGCCCGGACAGGGATTTCTGGTCAAATCGATAACCGGAGGAGGGTCATTGACATTTAACTCAGCTATGTGTTATTATGAGAATGATCAGATCTTAAGGTCTCTTGCTGTAAATACATGGAATACGCTTATTTTGCAGGCTGCTTCAGGAGGTCAAAACCGCACTACCTCCATGGGCTTCAGATCGGATATGACCACGGGTCTCGATCCAACCTACGATGCCGGGATCTTCAAATCGGATCCAAATTTTGAGTTGTACACGCGCCTTGTTGACGATAACGGAGTTGATTTTGCCGTTCAGTGTCTTCCTTCGGATGATTGGGCAAATCTCTCCATCCCTGTCGGAATTGACTTTCCGTTGGGTGGCGAAGTGGTCTTCTCACTTGGCAGCATTGATATTCCCCAGGGATATTACCCCTTGCTGACCGACAAAGTATTGAATAGCAGTACTTATCTTAAAACAACGGGCGACAAATACACCGTTACCCTTCCCCAAAGCACAGCCGGAGCCGGAAGGTTCTTCCTGACCTTTGGCGATGGGGTAATCACCAGTACGGAAAAACCGGTAAATGCCAGTATCAGTTTGCTTAAAGTTTACCCGAACCCGGCTACAAGCATTTTGAACATCGAACTTGAAGGTTACAGCGGAGCGGTAAAAATTCAGATCATGAATATACTGGGAATTGTTGTAAGGGAAATGAGGCAGGATCTGGCAGATATAGGTCGGCACAGTTTTGAAATGTCCGTCAGCTCTTTATCAAAGGGACTTTACATGGTTAATGCCGTTTACAGTGATGGTTCGAGAAAAACTGAGAGGGTAATCATCGGAAGGTAATACTGAATAATTTGCTGATGCCTGAAACTTG
>CAIPJU010000287.1 GCA_903865465.1 uncultured Bacteroidota bacterium | reverse complement strand
GCTTTTCAATTATTTCTCTATTTAGTTGTTATTTCTATTGCGCCTGGCAAAAATATAAAGTATCTGATTTGAAAATGGTTTTAAATCCCCGCAAATTCATTAATCTCTATTTCTTTAACAAAAATTATTGATCTTTGTTTGAATGTTCCAATTGAAATGCAAAAAAACTGTTAATAAGTTGTAATAATATTGTTAATGACTTCAATCTTTTCGCTTCTTTTGAACAGAGCTGCGAGCTGATATTCCTGAATTGTGATTAAAAGAAAATTTATTACGGATCAGCTCCGTTTTATTAACCTTGTTTTAACCATAAAATCTATAATTTTGTTCCGATTACATTATTAACAAATCATTCTTAACAGTTGTTAATTAAATATTCAATTTGCTGACTGTCAAAAGAGGTATGTTTTTTGACCTGTTGAAAAAATGTTCTAATATATGTTATACCGAACAAAACAAGTGTTTTCGTATTTATATATCAACGATATTAACAGCATATCATTATCATCATATAAAATTTCAATTAATTCATTTAAAGAATATATGATGTTAATAAAGTGGAGAGGATTTAATGAAGGGTTCTATTCATTGTATTTTGATTAAGTTTATGGTCTGAATATGTGTAATACAAAAGTTATGAATAGTAGTGGTTTAAACTTTTATATCGATGAGATTGCCAGACTTAAGCGTGAGAAAAATGCTATAATACTGGCGCATTATTACCAAACGGCTGATATTCAGGATATAGCAGATTTTGTGGGAGATAGCCTGGCACTTTCACAAAAGGCAGCTGCCAATAACGCGGATATTATTTTGTTTGCAGGCGTTAAATTTATGGCAGAGACGGCAAAGATACTTTCGCCTGAAAAGAAGGTTCTTCTTCCTGATATGTTGGCAGGATGCTCACTTGCTGATTCATGTACTGAAGATGAGTTTAAGAAATTCAAAGAAGATAATCCCGGTAGAACAGTAATAACTTATGTAAATTCTACAACGGAGATAAAGGCAATGTCTGATATAATATGTACTTCTTCAAATGCAGCAAAAATTGTGGAATCCCTGCCAGCTGATGAGAAAATTATTTTTGCACCAGACAGGAATCTCGGTAATTATATTTTAAACCTTACCGGAAGGGATATCAAGGTTTGGAACGGTACTTGTCATGTGCATGAAGAGTTTTCGCTCGAGGCAATTTTAACGCTTAAAAAGGAAAATCAGGATGCTAAAATAATTGTCCATCCCGAATGTGAATTTCCTGTTAGGATGATAGCTGATTTTATTGGATCAACAGCCGCCTTGCTTGAATATACTAAAAAAGACGATTCAAATGTATATATTATTGCTACTGAGGCAGGTATAATTCATCAAATGAAAAAAGCAAATCCGGAAAAGACTTTTATTGCAGCTCCTCCACGCGATTCTACCTGTGGATGCAGTGAATGTAATTTTATGAAACTGATTACAATCGAGAAGATTTATAAATGTCTTCTTAATGAAGATCCACAGATATTTATAAATGAAGGACTAATGGACCAAGCAAGGATTCCGATTAAAAGAATGTTGGATATGTCAAGTAAATTAAACATCTGAAGTTACTTATGAAAAGATTTGCTTGTTTTTTATGTATAATGTTTGTAGCCTGTTATTTGTATGCTCAGGATAATAGTGCTTTAAAGGATGGAT